>NZ_FMHZ01000001.1 GCF_900090315.1 Micromonospora citrea
AACAGCTCGTAGGCGTCGACGCGGTCCTGGACGATGATCGTGGTGGTCACGGTCATGGCGCTCACCGGCCCCAGATCGCGAGGGCGGCGGTGATGGCCGCGCCGGCGTATCCGGCCAGCAGCAGCGGCACCGCGCGGGCGATGGCGGCGTACTTGGCGCGTACGGCGCGGGAGAGCCACCACAGCTCGCGGGCGCGGGTCAGCGGGGTCATCTGCGCCACCTGGTCGGTGTCGCCGCCGGCGAGCCGGGCCAGGACGCTCTGGGCGTCGGTGGCGTCGGCGTAGGCCATGAACCCGTAGCCGCCGGCGAGGCGGGGCCGGGAGGCCGTCAGCAGCAGCACCACGGCGGTCAGCACGACGGCGGCGGTGGCCGCGCCGGCCACCGCCGCGGTGGTGGGGAGGTGGCCGCCGGCTCCGGCGCCGCCGAGCACCGCGAGGCCGGCGCCGAGCAGCACCCCGGCCATCTGCAGGTAGCCGCTGGCCTTGGGGTCGACGCGGTACAGCTCGGCGCGGACGGCGGCGATCTCGGCGTCCAGGGCGGCGGTGGTGGTGCCCCGGCCGCAGGCGGAGGCGTGCGCGCCGGCGCGGGCGAGGATCTCCAGCTCGGAGAAGTCGCTGTCGGTGGTGCCGCAGCCGGTGCAGCGGGAGGTGCTGTTGGCGAGGCTGGTGGAGATCTCCACGAGCACCGCGTGGGCGCCCGCAGTGGGGATCTGGAAGTGGCGGCGCGGGCCGTGCGGGCCGCGCGGGTCGTGGGTGCTGGCGTAGGCGACGCCGAGGTAAGTCGGGTCTGCGGGATCAGGCACGATGGCGGTGCTCCTTCGGTTCGTTGCGGGCTGGGGGAGTGGCGGGCGGCCCTGTGCTGTAGGAGGCGGTGGGGCCGCCCGCGCGGCGTTATCGGCTGGTGGGGTCGTAGAGGGTGGAGTCGGGGCGCGGGTACGCCTCGGGGCGGCAGGAGTCGTCGTGGCCGCACCAGTGCCAGGTGGTGTTGCCTGGGCGCAGCGGGGCGGTGCGGGCGTCGGCGAGGATCTGCGCGTCGTCGTCGTTCCAGTCGATGCCGGTGGTGATCGCCGTGGCGGCGGCCTCGTCGACGTGGCGGGCGCACAGCCGTTGCGCCAGGGCCAGGCCGCTGGGCAGGTGCACGAGGCTGTAGCGGCCGTCGAGGCGCTGTCCGTCGTCGTCGACGGTGACGTGCACGGCCAGGCCCGGCGCTACGGGCCAGCCGGCGACGATCGTCTCGCTGACGCGGGGCTGGTCGGCGGCGTCGGTGTCCAGCGTCTTGATCCGTACGGGAATGGTGATCGGCGCGGTGGCGGGGGTCGTGGTGGTCGTCATGGGGGATCTCCTGTTCGGTTAGCGGCGGGTGCCGCTGCGGAACGGCAGCACCGTGGCGCTGGCGCTGTCGTCGGGGTCTGCGGTCGGCTGGCTGCCGAGGGCGGTGAGCAGGTCGGGCAGGTCGTCGGGGCGGATGAGCACCTCGCGGGCCTTGGACCCTTCGGAGGGGCCGACGATGTGCAGGTCGGCCAGGGCGTCCATCAACCTGCCGGCCTTGGCGAAGCCGATGCGCAGCTTGCGTTGCAGCATCGAGGTCGACCCGAACTGGCTGGTGACGATCAGCTCGGCGGCCTCGCCGAGCAGGGCCTTGTCGTCGTCGCTGAGCGCGTCGAGCACCGTCGTGTCCACTGCCGCCGGCGCTCCGGTGGTCGGCGCCATGACGGTCGGGGCGGTGGGCTGGCTATCGGCGGCGGCCTGGCTGCGCCAGTGCGCGACGACGGCGGTGACTTCGGCGTCGGACACCCATGCGCCCTGGATCCGGATCGGGGTGGAGGCGCCCATCGGCAGGAACAGGCCGTCGCCCTTGCCGAGAAGTTTCTCGGCGCCGGGCTGGTCGAGGATGACCCGGGAGTCGGTCAGCGAGGAGGTGGCGAACGCGAGCCGCGACGGCACGTTGGCCTTGATCAGGCCGGTGACCACGTCCACGGAGGGGCGTTGGGTGGCCAGCACGAGGTGGATGCCGGCGGCGCGGGCGAGCTGGGTGATCCGCACGATTGAGTCCTCGACGTCGCGGGGGGCGACCATCATCAGGTCGGCCAGCTCGTCGACGACGACCACCAGGTACGGGTACGGCTCCAGCGTGCGCTCGCTGCCGGCCGGGGCGGTGATCTGACCGGCGCGGACCTTGCGGTTGTACTCGTCGACGTGCCGCACGCCGTGGGCGGCCATGTCGTCGTAGCGCATGTCCATCTCCCGCACGACCCACTCCAGGGCGTCGGCGGCCTTACGGGCGTTGGTGATGATCGGGGTGACCAGGTGCGGAAGGCCCTCGTAGGCGGTCAGTTCGACACGCTTGGGGTCGATCAGCAGCAGCCGCACCTCCTCGGGAGTGGCCCGCGTGAGCAGGGAGGCGAGCAGGGTGTTGAGGCAGCCCGACTTGCCGGCGCCCGTAGCGCCGCCGATGAGGATGTGGGGCATGGCCGCGAGGTTGGCGGTGACCGCGCCGCCGTCGATGTCCTGGCCCAGACCGACAAGGAGCCGGTGCTGGTCGCGGGCGGCGACGCGGATGACGTCGCCGAGGGTCACGATCTCCCGGTCCGGGTTGGGCAGCTCCACCCCGACGGCGCTCTTGCCCGGGATCGTGTCGAGCATCCGCACGTTCTCGGTGCCGACGCGCAGGCCAAAGTTCTTGGCTAGGCCGGTGACCTTCTGGACCTTCACGCCAGGGCCGAGGGTGATCTCGTAGCGGGTGACGGTCGGTCCGCGGCGCGCGCCCGAAACCTTCGCGGCGACCTTGAACTCGTCGAGGACGCCCTGCAGCGCCATCCACCCGGCGTCGCCGGGCCCAACGCGGCGGCGGGTGGACTCGCCAGCGACGAGCAGGCTCACCGGTGGCAGCTGGTAGCCGCCGGCCGTCGTCGCCGGCGACACCGCCGCGACGGTCGTGGTGGCCGGGTCGGCCGCCCGGCGCGGTCGCGGCGGACGAGACGCGGATTCCTCGGAATCGCCCGGGGCGGGGGTCGTGGCAGCCGCCAGCGTGGCGGTGGTGGCCGTCGGTACGGCGGTGGGGACGTCCTGGTCGACGTCGTCCTCGTCCTCGGCGTCGGCCAGGTCGATGAGGTCCGTCGCCGGCGACGCGGGGGTACGGCGGCGCAAGGCGGCGATGCTGATCGCCACAGCGACCGGGGTGACGCCGGTAAGGGCGGTCAGTCCGGCGGCGACGAGTCCGATCATGATCGGCACGGCGCCCCATGCGCTGAGCACGAGGTCGAGAGCACCGGCCAGGCGGCCGAGCAGCCCGCCCGCGCCGGACACGGCGAGATCGAGCAGTCCTCCGAAGCCGGCGGCGATCCCGAGGATGCCGGCGGCCTGGGCGAGGGTGCGCACGGTGTGGGTGCCGGCGGGATGGCGCATCGCCTGCACGGCGAGCCAGAGCAGCGGCAGCGGCGCGAGCGGGGCGAGCTCACCCAGTAGGGCGTCGGTGATGCCGGCCGGCACGTCCAGGATCCGGCCGGGCAGGCCGGCAGGGTTGGTCCACACGGCGGCCGCGGTGACGACGCCGGTGAGCAGCAGGGCGAGGCCGGCGTGGTCGTGGCCGGGCAGGTCGACCTCGGGGGTGCGGTGCGGGCTGGGCAGGCGGCGGGCGAGGCGGCCGGTGTGGCGGGCGCTGCCGTGCCAGGCGCTCCGGGCGGCCAGGGCGCACCAGCGGACGAACGCGGCGCCGTGGTCGACCTCGGCCTCCTTGGTGCGGCGAGAGCGGCGGGCGGTGCTGGCCATAGGGGTCTCCTTGTCCGAGCGGGGTTTGGGTGCGCGGCAGAGGGCGGGGCTTGGCGGCTGCCG
Source organism: Micromonospora citrea (assembly GCF_900090315.1). NCBI lineage: Bacteria > Bacillati > Actinomycetota > Actinomycetes > Micromonosporales > Micromonosporaceae > Micromonospora > Micromonospora citrea. The sequence continues at coordinate 3,831 of NZ_FMHZ01000001.1, forward strand.
CGAGGGCCGGACTCGTGGGGGCCGGCCGTCACGGTGGCGGTCAGGCCGAGAGGGTCCAGGGGCCGCCGCGCTGGGCGGGCGGGGTGATGCGGCCGGCGTCCTTGAGTCGGCCCAGGACGGCGTAGAGCTGGGCCTGGTTGACCGGGCAGTCGGGGCGGTCGAGCAGCGCCTGGGCGGAGGCGGGGCCCCGGCGCAGGCACGCCAGCACCCACTCGGCGGTGGTCTGCGGCTGCGTGACCTCGACGACGGTGGTGGTCGTCTTGGTGCGGCCACCGAACGCGGCGCGCAGTCGGTCCACGGCGCTGCCACCGGTCGTCGGGGCATTGGTGGTGGTGCTGCTGGTCTTGGGGGCCTTGATCGGGGTGTTCGGGTCGATCGGCGGGACGTTCCAGCGCACCGGCACGCGGGGGCTGGCGGCGGCGACGGCGACCTCGTCGAGGTGCGGGACGCGGCAGAGCATGCCGACGCGGTTGCTGTGGCGCAGGTAGCCCATGCCGGCGGTGGTCTTGCCGTCGATCTCCCGCTCGATGGCGAACGGGTCGCCGACGAAGTCGTCGGGCAGGATCGTGGTGCCGGAGCCGCGGTTGGACAGCCGCAGGATCAGCGCGTTGCCGGCGACCAGGGCGTCACGCAGTCGCACCGAACCACCGAGGGACTTCATCTGCGGAAGCTGGGTGGCCAGCACGAGACCGGCGCCGGTCTTGCGCATCGTCTCGGCGGCCTGCTCGACCAGGGGCACCAGCAGGGTGTTCGGAATCAGCACCAACTGGCACTCGTCGACGATGACCATCAGCTTGCCCAGGCCGAGGGCCTTCACCCGGGGATCGTTCTCGTCGTAGGTGTCGACGCCGGCGGCGGCGAGCAGCTCGGAGCGGCGCATCACCTCGGCGTGGAAGCGGCGCAGCAGCAGGTTCACCGCGTCGACACCGGCGTGGTACTCCACCGTGTCCTTCCAGGCGGGCAGGCTCTGCCCGTTCTGCGTGTCGCCGATCACGACCTGGAAGCCGCCGTCGAGCAGGTTGGCGCACAGCACCCCCAGGGCGCGGGTCTTGCCGGAGCCGGAGGAGCCGACGACCACTCCACCGAGCACCCCGAAGTTGCGTCGGGAGAACACCCACGGGCCAGCGGAGCCGTCGGTGAACCGGGCGATCTCGCAGCGGCCGTCGTGGTAGGTCGGGCCGGTCCACGGCACGCCGTCGAGGATGTAGGAACGCTCGACGATGATGACCTGCAGCCGGGCCGTCTTGCCGGTGGAGCGCCACCCGACGGTGCCTTCATCGAGGTCCAGGGCGACCTCGACGTCCGGGCCGCTCTTGAACAGCGGGGCCGGCTTGGTGCCGGGAGCCAGGCGCACCAGAGCCTCGGTGACGCCGGGGCGGGGGTTGGCGGCCCGGGTCAGGGTGGTGCCGGCGCAGACGCCCTGTCCGACGACCTCCTGCTGCCAGCGCTGCTGCCAGTGCGCGGTCAGCGGATCCACGGTGGGCGGCGCGTCGACCACGACCGGGGCCTGCTGCGGCTCGGGCTGCGAGGGTCGCTGACGCAGGTGGTACCACCACGGCCAGCCCAACACCGCGCCGGCAAGGGTCGGCCCGAACATCGTCAGCGTGGGGTGGGCGGCCATCGCGGCCGAACCACCGGCGGCGACCGTGGCGACAGCGAAGACGCCGAGGACCACGGCGATCGTGGCCCGCCAGGCGCGCACGGTGCGGCTGCGGGCACGCCACCCGGCGGCCGTGGCGGCGATCGCCAGGGCGAGGATCGCCACCGTCTGCCACGACAGGCCCAGCGGCCCAGCCATCCAGGCCACGGCCAGCTCTGCGAGCACCCAGTAGCAGGGAAACAGACGCCGCCAGCTACGGCGCACCAGCCAGCCGACGCCGTAGGCGACGATGGCGAGCAGGGCGCTCAGGGCGCGGCCCAGCGCGGCCAGGCGGTCCGCGCGTACCTCGGAGGCGGTCCGGGTGGAAGCGGTCCGGGTCGACATCGTGGGTGCTCCTTCGATCCAGGCTGGTGGGGGCGGAAGGTCTTGGGATGGGCCCCGGGGCGGTGCGTCCGCCCCGGGGCCGGGGTAGAGCTCGGTCAGCCGACCAGAACTTCCTTCGACGCGACGTTGCCGCCGGCGTCGGCGACGGCCTCGGCGACCTGGCCGTCCTTGGCGTTGAAGTCGGCCAAGGCGGCCTGCAGCTCCTCCTGGGCGCTGTTCAGCGCCGCGTGGGCCGAGGCGAACTGCTCGGCGGCGTCGCGCAGGTGCCCGACGGTCGAGGCGGCCATCTCCAACCCCTCGTAGCGGTCGGCGGCCTCGGTCAGGACGCCGGCGACCCCACCGACCTCCTCGGCCCGCTCCCCGGCGGCCTCAGCGGCCTGGGTGAACGCGGCGCGGATCTCCTCCGGACCAGTGGCTTCCAGGTTCACGGTCATCTCCCTCAGTTGCTCGGTGGTGCTGGACAGACCGACCGCCGGGCGGGCGGCCGGGTGGTGCTGGTCGTCCCCGGCGTCGGTGCCGGAGGTCTTGTGGACGTCGCAGAACGGGCCCTCCGGGCCGCCGCCCGGGTTGTCGCACCACTGATCCGGCAGGCCCTCGCGAACCTCGCGGTGGGCGCACCTGCCGTACAGGTCGTTGCGCATCCGCTCCACGTCGGCCTGACTGGGCGGGCCGACCGGCGACGGGCGGGCGGGCTGCGACGGACGGGCGGGCCGCGGGGGGCAGGTGTGCTGCGCGCCCGCCGCCTCGGCCGCCTGCATCGAGGTGAAGGTCTCGTCGCGCTGGCCGCACACCCGGCACCGCCACCCGAACCGCGGCGGCCGGCACTTCGCGCAGTCCGGCTTCTGGCAGTAGGTGTGGTCGTCGGTGTGGACCACCGATGACACCGGGCCCTTTGCCTGCGCCACCGGGTCGTTGACCGGCTCAGCCGAGCGGGCGGACTCCGTCGCGTCCTGGGCGCCGCCGGGAATCACCCGAAGTGCCGGCCGACGCGTTTCCTCCTCACCGGCGCTGCCGCTGGGGGCGGGGGATTCGGCGGGATCACCAGTGGTGGTCTGGGTGGGCTCGGGCTGTCCGGTGTACTGGTCGGGGTGCTCGGTGCGGGTGTGCTCGCGGCCGGCACCCTGGGCGTTGGCCTCGATCCGGTACGGGCGGCTGGACCACCCGCACAGGTCGCAGTCGGCGTACCAGCGGCCCTGCTCGTCGACGTCGACCACGACCCCGTCGACGGCCTGGGCGCCCCGCTTGCGGGCGGCAGCACGTCGGCGGCGGGCCCGGGCCCGGTCGGTGGCGTCCTCGATAAGTCCGGCCAGGTAGCCGTCTGCGGCGGCGACCGTACTGCCGGTCCGGCCAGCGCCGGCCGGGGCGCTCACCCCGGCCGCGCCGTCGGCCTTCTGCGCGGCGGCCTGCTGTCGGGCGCGGGCCTGGCGGCGCGGGGACTGCTTGCCCCGCACCGCGTAGGCGGCGTCTTCCAGCAGCAGCACGGCGATCTTCGCCACCGCGAGGTAGACCAGGACGTCGAAGATGATCACTGGACCACGCTCCGGATGGTCTCGCCGAGACCGCCGATGATCATCGGCAGCAGCAGGGCGCAGGCCAGCGCGGCGTGGGCCAGCTTGGCCTTGCCGCCACCGCCACTCTTGCCGGCCGCCCCCTTGCCGCCGGCCTTGGCGCCGCCGCCCTTGCCGCGCAGGAACACGACCACGACGATCGCCAGCGCGAGACCCAGCGCGGTGGGAATGGCCAGGGCCACGTCCTCGGCGTCCTGACCGATCCACTTGCCGACCGGTTGGGCGATCGTGTCGATGCCCTTGGCGAGCCACTTGTTGACCTGCCTGACGACGACGCCGGCGAGCAGCGCGCCCACCACCAGGGCGACCACGACCCGCAAGCGGGGGGTGAAGTGGAAGACGATCGACAAAGCGATGTAGACGAGTCCGCCGAGCACGATCAGTGCGCTGGTCATGACGGGTGCCTCCTCTCAGAGGGTTCGGGTTGCGAGGTAGACCGCGGCCACCGCGGCGGCGGCCAGCGATCGGAGGGGATGCGCGAGGACCCACGAGGCCAGGTGCAGCAGGCCGCGGGGGATGAGCACGAGAACGGCCCAGCAGGCCATCGCGATGGCGTGGGCGTCCTGACCGTCGCGGGCCCGGCCGGTCTGCTCGACCAGCGCGGACAGCGGCTCGGGGGAGCCCGTCCACACCGCCGTGACGCTCTCCCAATCCCCCGGAATGTCACGCAGAGTAACTCTGGTGCCGGAGTTGGGGCCAGAAGAGGCCGGTGCAGTCTGTACGGGTTCGTACTGGTTGGATTCCGGTAGGGGAGAGGGCGGAAGGGCGTCTGACCTGTGCGGAACGAGGGAAACGACATCCGCCTCACGCCGGAATGGAATTCGCGGCGATGGTGACGGTCGGTAGTTGTCCTCGGCGGGTTGGGCGCTCACGGGATCACCTCCATCAGGTGTCGGTGGGGCGGGGTCAAGACGGGTCGCATGGGGGTTGTTCCTCCCTGCCGAGGGGTGGGGCCACGGCACTCGACCCGACGTCGGCGGCGGATCGAGCACCGTGGGCTCACCTGCTCACGGGGTTGCGGCTGTCGGCGTCGCTGGCCGGCCGGCTCAGGCGACGCGACCGTCGGTGAGTTCGCGGACCCGGCCGACGATTTCCGCCGGCACGGCGTTGAGGACCTTGCGGATGGTGCGGTCGGAAATCCCGGTGATCTCCGCCAGGTCGGCCTGCCTCGCGTCCGGGTTTTCCGCCCGGGCGATGAGGATGGCGGCCACCTTTTCCGGCTTCACCGTTTCCACCTCCGGCAGGCCAGGCGGCAACTGCGCCGGCACCGGGGCCAGAGATTTCCGGGTGGCGGGCCGCACGATTTCCGGCTGCCTGCCACCGCTGATTTCCGCCTTCTCCTGTGCCCTGGCGAGGGCCCGGCGGGTGCGCTCCAGCTCGTTGACCAGACCGTCGCGGGCATCCTTGATCGCCTGGCTCTCCTGCTCGGCGTAAGCCCTGGCGGTGGCCTGCCGCTCGGCGAAGCGCTGCGCCTCGTCGAGCTGCGCCCGCAGCGCCCGCACCGTCTCGTCCAACTCGGCGGCCCGGTCCTGGGCTGCCTGCGCGGTGTAGCGGGCCTCCGCGAGGGCCTGCTGGTAGTCGCGTTCGGCCTGCTCAGCGGCCTCGGTGAGCACCCGGACCTGCTCGCTCGCGGTGTGCTCCGCCAGCACCCGGGCCGCCGCCGCCCGGTCTGCGGCGTCGCGGGCCTCGGCCAACCGCCCCTCGGCCAGCCGGGCCGCCTCGACAGCGGCGTTCGCCCGCTGCTCGGCGACACGGGCGGCCTCACGAGCCTCCGTAGCGGCCCGGGCATGCCCGGCGATTTCCGCCTCCGCGTCGGCCTCGATTTCCGCTCGCGTTTCCGCTTCCGACCGCGCCCGTGTTTCCGCTTCGGCCACCCGGGTTTCCGCCTTGACCCGGGCAGCGGCTTCCGCCTCGGCCCGCGCCGTTTCCGCCCGCGCCACTGCCTCGGCTTCCGCCTGCGCTGCCCGCGCGGCGGCCGTTTCCGCCCGCGCCACCCGGACCTCTTCCGCCCGCTGGGCCGCCTCCTCCTGAGCCGCGATCTCCTTTCCGGTACGGCCAGTGAGGATCTTGACCCGGACAACCACGATCGGCGCGATGCAGGCGACCGCCACCACCAGACCCCACGGCACCTCCTCGCCCTCGGTGATGTAGACCGGGAGAAGGTGCACCGCGACCTGGCAGAAGATCATCAGCAGCATGCCGACGACCATGTCCTTCCACCGGCGACGGTGGAACGCGGTGATCACGTACACGTCGAGCATCACCGGGAACATCCAGGCGATCCACTGCGAGAAGTGCGCGGCCACCGCCAGGTCGAACTCGCCCTTGGCCGTGAGGATCACCGCTGCGGCCATCGCAATCCACGGACCCCACGACGCGTCGGCGAACCTCTTGTTCACTGCGGGCCTCCCGATGCCGGCACCCGCTCGTCGGCGATCAGCGACCGCCCGGCGCCGAGCAGCTCCCGGGCGATCTCGTCCTCCGCGCACGACTGGTGGCAGGCGGCGCCCTTGCTGTCGCGCATCTTGGTGCCGGTTTCGCAGACTCGGCAGGGCAGCGACCGCACGCCGTCGTAGTGCCCGGGGCCCGTCCAGTCCAGGTGCACTCGCACCACCAGCAGCGCGGCCATCACGACACCTCCCCACGGCGGGACCGGACCTGCGCGACCAGCTCCCGGCCCAGCGGGTCGAGGTCGGCCTCGTCGACGTCCACGGCGAGGCCGTGGCGGCGCTCGTTGACCCACCGCACGACTCGCCGGCCGGCCACCACGGCGGCGACCAGCCCGAGGACGGCGGCGGGGGAGTAGAGCAGCAGGTCCGGGGCCGCCTCGGCGTGCTCGGCGTAGCGGCGCCCGGCGCTCACGACGAAGGCGGCCGGGCCGGCCACGGTCACGCCGGCGACGGCGACCCACACCGCCCGGCCGGAGCGGCCCGGCCGGGCGTCGTCCTGGTCGACCGGCTCCACGCGCGGCGCAATCGGCCACCAGCCGTCACGGCCCTGGTGGTCCCACGCGGCCCCGCAGAACGGACACGCCCAGCCGTCGGCCTGCCGGGTCAGCACCACGTCATCGAGAGGGCACAGCGCCCCGACGTCGTCGAGCCGGAGCGCCGGCGGAACCGGAAACGCCTCACGCAGCAGGGGGCCGGCCTGCGGCCGGCACGCCGCCACGCGCACGACCGGGGAGTTGGTGGTCGTCATGCCGCCACCCCCAGCGCGTGGGTGAGAGCGGCCAGCTCGCGCAGCCGCACCAGCGGACGCTGCTCCACCTCCGGCAGCTCAGTGAGCACGTTGTGCTCGACCAGGCCGTCACCACCACGCAGCTTGACTTCGTACGCGGCGGCGTCCGCGGCGGCGAAGGCCCGGCTCCGGTCCTCACCGGCCGTGGCGTGGACCGCACCGACGCTGGCCGTCACCGAAACGGCGACGCCGTCGGCGACCTCGATCGGCGCGGCCAAGGCCTGGATGACCTCCGCGCCGAGAATCTGCGCCATCGGTGCCGGCGACGGGCACGCCAGCACGAACTCGTCGCCACCGATCCGGGCGACGACCGCGCCGTCGATGCCGTCCAACGGCTCCCGCAGCCGGCGGGCGATCTCCACCAGCAGCCGATCCCCGGCGGCGTGGCCCCAGGTGTCGTTGACCGGCTTGAACTTGTCCAGGTCGGCCAGGACCAGGTCGTACGACTCGCCGTCCATCTCGTCGAGCGCGGCGGCCAAGCCCGCCCGGTTCGCCAGGCCAGTCAGCGGATCCGTGGTCGCCTCCCGGCGGGCCTGCGCCAGGCGGCACCGCTGCGACCGAACCGCCCGCGCGGCCCACACGTGCCCAGCCACCGACAGCGCCGCAACGGCCGGGAGCAGCACCGTCCGCGCCTTCACTGGGTCACCTCCGACCCAGTAGCCGCCGCGTACGCCTCGCAGATCTCGCGCGAGATCCGACCCCGCTCCTTGACCTCGTAGCCGTTGGCCACGGCCCACTGGCGCATTGCCACCCGCTGGGCGGCGCCCTCGCGGCGATTACGCGGCGGCGAGTCCGCAGAATCGCGGCGGCCGGCCGCCCGCAGCTCCTGGCGCACCTCGGCGAGCTGGCTCGCCAGCTTCTCCGCAGCCTCGGACAGCTCGCGGCGTCGCTTCTCAGCGGCCTCGCGCTCCTGGCGCGTCGCCTCCTCCGCCTCGACCCGCCCGGTCAGCTCCTGCACCAGGCCGGTGATCTTCTCGGCGAGCTTCCGGGTTCGGGCGGCCTCGCTGCCGGCCGCAATTCGCAGCAGCTCCTCCACAGTGCGGCGGACCTGGGCTGGCGTCGGCTCGGCCCCCGTGGTCGGCGCGACCGGCGCGCCAGGGCCCACGGTGACCCGGATGCCCATCGGCATCCGCTGCGCCGGGGCCGGCGTGCCCTTCGCCGCGCGCACCAGCGCGGCGGTACCGTTGGGCGGCGTCATCGTCGTGATGCTCATGCCGGCATCACCACCGTCACCGGCAGCAGTGCCCGCAGCGCCTTCAGTGCCTTGTACTGCACCGACTTGATCGCCATCGGGGTCTTGCCCAGCGCCTGCGCGGTCTCCTCGATTGACAGCTCCCGCAGGTACCGCAGTGTGATGCACTGCCGCTGTACCGGGTTGAGCTGCTCGATCCCGGCGAGCAGGGCCTCACGGGTCAGGGTGTCCACTGCGGCGGCCTCCGGGCCCGGCGCCCGGTCCGCCGGGGCCGCGTCCCGCAACTCCGCCACCGGCCGCTCACGCCGCTGGTGCGACCGCTGCCAGTTGATCACCAGATTCCGGGCGATCGTGGTCACCCAGGCACCGAAGTCGCCGCCCGGCCGCCGGAACGAGTTGATGTTGCACAGTGCCCGCAGGAACGTCTCCGAGGTCAGGTCCTCGGCAACCTGCCGGTCCAGGACCCGCCGGTAGATGAGCCGAAACACCTGGTCGGTGTACCGGTCGTAGACCAGCCCGAACGCTTCCGCGTCACCAGCCTGTGCCCGCGCCACCAGCGCGGTCATCTCGTCGGCCGTCGATGATGTCTGGGGCTGCCCGGCACGAATTTGGGCAGCACGTACTCTCGTTGCAGGCATCTGAGCCTCCTCAGGTAGAGATGCCGTCGCCCTGGGGCGTCAACCCGCAGGGCATTGGTCACAGCGGGTGCGATCCGTTGCGACCATGACCGCGGCGGGTGCGATCCGCCGCGGTCTCTTTTTGGGCCTATGGGTGCGATCCTTTGGCCCTTGGTTCTTGTCTTGGGACAATGTTGACTGTCAGCCCCTCGGCTGTCAACGATAGTCCCAAGACAATTCTTGAAGATGAGGAGACGCGGTGGCCGTACACTCGCGCTACCTGGACATAGCGGCCAAGATCCGCGATCGGATCCTGGCCAACGAGTGGAAGCCCGGTTCCAAGCTGCCGCGCCTCGACGACTTTGCCGCCGAGTACGCAGCAAACCGGGACACCATTGGGAGAGCCATCGGTGCACTGGAGGCCGAAGGCTACGTCTGGGCGATCCAAGGCCGAGGGATCATCGTCCGTCACGGGACGATCCGCCCTCGTCGCCCTCGTGGGAACCTGGTGAAGCGAAACACCGTCGCGCCTGGGTACTCGTTCCCCTCGGCCTCCAGCCAGGAGGTCTGGAAGCACCACATCCCGCCCGTGGCAACCTTCGAGCCGGTGACCGATTCCCGGATCGCCAAGCTGCTTGGTATCCCGCAGGGGACCGAGGTGCTACGGCGTTTTCGGGTCACCGGGCCAGAGTCGGAGCCCCCCTTCCAGATCAACATCTCCTGGATCCATCCTCGGGTGGCCGATATCCCAGGGGTTGCCTCACAGGCGCCAGGGCCGGGGGACTGGCTTTACCGGATCGAGCGAGCTGGCCACTGGCCGCTGAGTTGGATGGAGATCCACAGGGCCCGGATGCCCAGCAAGGACGAGGCAGCACTACTCGAGATCCCGACCAGCCTCCCGGTCTTGGAAATCGTTCGCGTCGGCACATCCGGAGCAGACGGTCAGCCCGTCGAGGTGACGGAGTACGTCGTTGCCAGTGACCGTGTCGAGACGATCCACGTTCTGCATCGAGATGATTCAGCACAGAATCCTTGGCCTGACGAGGGTAAAGATGCACCCCACGGCGACGGCGGCGGTGCTGCATGACGCCGCCCCTCCGCATCGAGCGAGCAGGTGGGTCGCACGTCGGCTACGTCCGACAGCGCAACGAAGATTCGATCTACTTGGGACGCTCTCTGATCGCCGTAGCTGATGGGCTCGGGGGGCACGTCGCCGGCGACGTAGCCAGCTCGACGGTGATCGAGGCCATGCGGCAGTACGACCGGGAAGTCGATCCGAGCCTTCTTGCAGCCACACTCGGGCAGGCCGTCAATGCCGCCAACAACGCTCTCCGAGAACGGATCACGTCCGATGCCGAGCTAGCAGGTATGGGGACCACCCTGGTCGCCATGCTGATCAACGGCCAGACTGCCGCGCTGGCCAACATCGGCGATTCGCGGGCCTACCGACTTCACAGGCTGGCCACACAGGGTGGCCTCACCACGCAAGTCACGGAAGATCACGTCTACGGCCGCCTGGTCTCCGACGCCGCAGATGTGCCTAACCTCCCCGAAAGGCTGGCACGCTTCCTGGACGGAAGACCCGACGGCCGCTCGCCAGACATCACCTTGTTGGCCTTGAACCCGGGCGACCGGTTTCTGCTGTGCTCCGATGGGCTCAGTTCGTACGTGCCGGAGCACCTGCTACACGCCGCACTGGCAAACGCCTCAACGCCGACACAGACGGTTGATCGCCTGATCGCGGCGGCTCTCGACCACGGCGGCCCAGACAACGTCACCGTCGCTGTCATCGATGTCCAGGAGGGCACAGGATCCGACTGAGCGTCGGGCGGCCCGCATGTGGCCTGGGTGGATTCGGCCGCCTGAATGACGGTGGTTGGGCCAGGCGCGGGGTCGCGGCCCTGATCACGACCGGCCTCAGTCTTCGATGCCAGCGAGGGAGAACAGGTCGAGCTGCTCGCCGGGGTCGGTTGGCCGGCACGCTGCCCACACGGCCTCGCCGGCGCGGGAGCAGGAGTCGACGACGTCAGTCCAGCCGATGCCCCGGAATCCACCCGGGTGGTCGCGCCAGGCGATGACGGCCTGCTCGCAGCGGCGGATCAGGTCGTCGGTAACCCGGTCGCTGTCGAGAACGGTGCCCAGGTCGGTCCAGGTCAGCCGCAACGGCCGGTGGAGGTTGCCGTCGTTGATCTCGATGCGTGTCCGGTCGAGCCGGAGCAACCGGCCGGCGGGCAGCGTCTGCCCCTCGTACTCCGGGGCAAGCCGTCGGGCGTCTCGGGTGCGCCAGTAGGTCAGCGGGTGGATGGCGTGGCCGCGTGCGGTGGCCCCGACGGCCCAAGCCAGCAGCGGGCGGTGGGTGGCCGAGGTGGCGGTGGCGAGGATGGTGCGGGCGTCGAACCGGTGGCTGGTGCTCATGGTGGTCCCCCTGTCGTGTGCTGGTCGGGCGGCGGGTCCGCACCCGGGCCCGTGGCGGCCCGGGTGCGGGAGGTGTCAGCCGTGGTCCTGGTCGACGTCGACGACGTCGGGCAGGCGGGTCCAGCCGGTGGGGGTCCAGATCTGCCAGTGCTGGCCGGGGCCGGCGGGAAAGTCGCGGTGCAGGGCGCGGGCTACCGCGCGGTGCCAGGCGGTGTCGGTGGTCATCGGCGCGGTGGCGCTGGCGTAGGTGATCGGGTACGGGGCCCCGACGGGCTGGCTGTCGCCGTCGAGGGTGTGCTGCATGAGCCGAACCGGGGTGCGGGAGGCGGCCAGCCGCTCGGCGATGTCCGCCGCGGTGACGTGCTCACGGACCAGCTCGGCCAGCACGTCGGCGACGGTGGCGGCCTCGCCGGTGAACAGCCGGGCCCCAGCGGCGTACTCGTCGAGGTCCCTACCGCCGAAGTGGGGGTTCACCGGCCGGTAGGTGGCAGTTCGGTGCGGGCGGTGCGGGTGAGTGGTGATCCAACCGAGGAAGCGGTCGCCGAGGTACAGCCCGTGCTGCTCCGCGCGGTCGGGACCGGGCTGGGTGAGGCCGTCGACTCGAAGCTGGGTGTGCGGCACGGTGAGGCCGGTGTGCGGCAGGGTCACCGGTCCGCTGGTCGCCGCGATCACCCTGGCGTTGATCCAGGCCACACGAACCGGGTTCGCCTTCACGCAGGTGCGGCAGTCGATCGGCACGGTAACGGCGGCGCCGGCTGCGACGGTGTCGCCTCGGGTGCCGGCGCCGCACGAGCTGGAGATGTAGCGGGGCTCGCCGGCCGGGCCCTTGATGCTGCTCAGGTTGCCGAGGTGCACGGCGCGGCCTCGGCCGACGCGAACCGGTGCGAGCTGGGCGGGCCTGGTGTGGGTGGTGCTGGTCATGGTCTCGATCCCTCCGATGTGCTGACTGGGGTTGGTGGGGAGCCGGGCCGGCCCCTCGGTGGGCCGGCCCGGCCGGGTGTCAGCAGTCGCTGGGGTCGGGGTCGTTGCCGTCGTACTGGTCGGCCGCGCCGTAAAGCGAGACCGCGATCTCGGCGAGCTGGGCGAAGAGGCCGTGCCGGTAGACCACCTGGTTGTGGATCGCCTCGGCCTGCGGCCCCCACTGGCCGACCAGGTAGTCGGCCAGCGCTTGCCGGGACTCGTCGGCGAGGGCCTGCGCCTGGTCGTTGCCGACCAGGTCGATGGCGGCGGCGAAGATGGCGCCGGCGATGTCGTATCCGACCCCGGCCGGGTGGTTGCGCACCCGATGGTTGGCGGCCCGCAGGATGACCGCCGGACCGAACTCGCCGGTCTCGAACGGGCACAGCGGGTGGCACGGGTCGGAGAGGTGGGCGCTGCATCCAACGCACTCGTCCTGGTGGTTGATCTCCCGCGCCGAGATCGTCGTATCCTGGGACATGGAACTCCCTTTCGCAGAGGGCTGTTCTTCCTGGCCCGGCCGGGTGTTGCCTCACCCGCCGGGCCGTTCCTTGCCCCTCTATCGTACAGGAAAAGGTACAGAAAAAGCTGTCTCCGAGGGCCTTTTTCTGTACCTTTTTGCCGTACGCTGGGGGCATGAGCAGCGAGTCTGAGATGCGCCGGCCTGAGGTGTCGGCGGGGATGGCGGCGGCCCGGGACCGAGGTGTGCGGTTGGGTCGGCCGCCGGCGCCGGTGCCGCCCTCGGCCGTCCGGGCGGCGAAACTGCGTGGGGAAGGGCTGTCGCTGGCCGCGATCGCCGAGAGGCTGAACGCCGAGCAGGTGCCGACACCGTCGGGCAAGGGGACGTGGGCCAAGAGCAGCGTCAAGTACGTGCTCGACCGGCACGACGCGGCTCAGGAGCCGACGTAGGCCCTTGAGGACGCGGGTTGCAGGCTTGCCCGCGCACGGTGCCGGGGGTGGGGTGGGATCTCCTCGTGTCGGCCGATCTCCGATCGACCGGGCCGGCTCCGGGACGGCCAGGCTCGGCGCAGCCGACCGCGAAGCGGCTTGGCCTGGTCGTCTTGGAGCCGGTCTGGTAGCCCTCTGGGCGGCCGGCGCGAGGAGATCCCACCCCAGGGTGACCACTCACCCACCTGGCACCGGCGGTCGTTCCCCGGGCATCTCCGAGAGAGGCCCCGCCGGAGGCGTCGATATTGGAGAGCCCGACCACGACGGGCCGGGCGGCTGGCGCCTCCTGGACCGGGTCGCTACCCCTGGCCGTAATTCCGCGGCATCAGCTCCGCCGCGTAGAACCCAAGGTCACCCGGGCTTACCGGACCACCCCGTCCCTGGACGGACAGAAAGCGCACGCCGGGCTCAAGCTCCTCCGCCGTGGCGTGCGGCCAACGCGTCAAAGAAGGTGCGCAGAAGGTCGCTGGGCCGGGCTTCCTCCCGCAGCTCCTGGCCGCCGAAGCGGTAGACCTCGTAGCCACGCAGCCGCAGGCCGCGGTCCTCGGCGACCATCTCCGCGTACCGCTGAGGGCTGGCCCGGCCGAAATCGTCGGCGTAGTGCTGGACACCGTCGCACTCGATCACCACGCGCGCCCGGTTCGGCAGCAGCAGGAGGAAGTCCATCCGCTGTCGGGCAAGGGTGGTTCCGCCCTGACGCTTCGTGTACGGGTCGTAGTGGAGATAGACCTGCGGAATCAACGCGGGGATGTCGGGGCCCAATCGCAGGTACCGGTCGGCGTAAGTGCGCAGGATCCGCCGCTCTGCGTCGTTGCTGCCCAAGGACCGATCCAGCCGGCTGTAGAGGCTCCGGGAGACCTCTGTCGGCGATCGGCCGGTCAAGCCTTCCCGATCGGCCCACCAATCAGTGAGTTCCTTCCAGGTGAGCCCGCTCGGACCCAGTGGCCGGTCATAGACCAGGCAGTACTGCTCGTTTTCCACGAGGGCGATGTCGTTGTTGACGGCATCCCGGAAGACGATCTTCGGTTTGGGCCCGTCTGCCGCGAAGATCAGATTCTTTAGGTCGCCGGCGACACCGGTCGGACCTAGGCGGTCCACCAGCGCGGCCAGCCCCGGCGCCTCAACCTCATCCAAAACGCGACGCGCGACGTCGGCCAGTTCAGGCAGTGTGTGGTCCCCCAGGATGGACCAGACGAACGCCGCCTTGGTCAACGACACCCATTCGTCTGGCCAGGGAGCCAGACCGAGGTCCTCAAAGAAGTTCTCGATCTGCCGCCGCGTCATGCCGTCCCGGAGATGCTCGGCGATGGCGTCCCGTAAGCGTGAAGGGCTCACAACCTGCATGGCATCTGACTGTAGGTAAGCGGTAGGACACGACCGCTGTCCCGGACCTATCTCGACGTGGCGTGCCGGGGCTGACTACCGTGGGCGGGGAGTCGATCACTACGGGGGCACGATGACCGACGAAGCTGCGCAGCCTGCACCGCCGCGGACTATGGACAGCACGATCGCGAGCTTGCAGGACCAAATCGACCAGCTCACGTCCACGCTGGAGCACCACCAACGGCTGTTCGAGCGGTTGCGCGCCCAAGGGGTGCTGACAGCGGGTGAGCCCGACGACGAGCGAGCTCCATGACGACGCCTGACCGCAGCGACGACCAGGTCGCGGCTGAGGTCGCCGAGCGCGTCGACGCGGCCCGCGACCGGGCTGCGGCCTTGGCGCTGCGCGCAGCGTCCCTGGACGCCCAGGTCACACCCCGACCTCCGACGCGGTCCCGGGTCACCTCCGCCGAGCAGGACCGTCTACTGGCCGCGCAGGACCTCGCAGCCCGCTTCTACCGGGCGCAGCTCGACGGGCCGGACGGCGCGGGACCACGCCGATGGCTGGCCGGGCAGGGCGTACCGGTCGACGGACGGTGGATGCTCGGGTACGCGCCGGGCCGCCCGACGGCGCTGGTCAACGAGCTGCGCCGGGCCGGCTTCACCGACACCGAGATCCTCGCCTCCGGGCTGGCCTCGACCGGCCGGGGCGGGCACCTCGTCGACCGCTTCCAGGACCGGGTCATGGTCGGCGTACGCGATCCCCAGACACACGCCGTGGTCAGCTTCGTCGGATACGCGCCGCCGGGAGCCGACCCGTCGGTGCCGCCGGTGCTGCACGGCCCGGCCACCGCAATCCACCGGCCGGCCGATGCGCTGGTCGGGCTCGCCGAGCAGCCGGAGCGGACCGGCCGGCCGGTGGTGGTGGCCACGTCGGCGCTGGAGGCGATCGCACGGTCCGCGACGGCCGGCGAGGACGCCCCGGTGGTGGTCGCACCGTGCGGGCCGACCCTGACGCCTGGACAGGTCGCGGTACTCACCGAGCAGACCGAGGTCGCTGCGGGCGTGACCGTGGCCATCGGTGCCAGCGAGGCCGGCCGGCGCGCGGCGGAGCGCGCCTACCACCTGCTTGCCCCCGCCGTGCAGGCCCACCCCACGATGCCGGGAGCGCTGCGGGCGGTCGGCCCCCGGCCGCAGGACGGTGCGCGGCCGTTACTGGAGGCCGTGGTCACCGCCCGGGTCGAGTGGGCGGCCCGGACCTACCAGACGCCCGCGGGCCGCGCCGGCGTCGCCCGCTCGGCGCGGTCGCTGCTGCGCTACCAGGTCGGCGCGAGCGGGGTGGACGTCGCCGCCCTGGAGGCGTACATCGCCCGGCACCTGGACCCGGAGCCTGCCCACGACGTGCAGCCGGCGGCCATGGTCGACGTGCCGGCGCCCGCTCCGGCCGTCCTGGACGGCGCGGCCACGGCGCACGCGCCGCCGGTGGTCGACGCGGGCGAGGGGGCGACCGCCGACCCGCCCGCCGACGGTGACCAGGACGGCCCGGCCGACGCGGAGGAGACGGATGAACCACTACGGGGCGCAGGCCCAGCGGCACTGGCGGACGTACCTGCCCCAGCGGTACGCGACCATCGAGGACCCGAGCAGCTTCTTCTCGACTTTGGGGGAGCAGGCAGCGGAGCAGATCGAGCAGCGGACGCGGGAGCTGGCCGGTCCGGATCAGCCGGGCGAGGGGTACCTCGGCAAGCTCGGCCGGCTGAACGCGGCGAAGCAGATGGCGGAGGAGGAGATCCTCCCCGAGCTGATCCTGATCGACCCGAACGCCGAGCAGGCGGCGAACGAGACGCCGACCGGCTCGACGACGCCGGCGGCCAGCCCGACGTGGACGCCGCTGGTGGAGGACCCGAACGACCCGTGGTGGCAGCGGGTCGCGGAGGAAGAGGACGACCAGAACGACGACCCGGTGACACCGGCCCGGTAGCCGGTCCGGTTGACGACGTCGGCGCGGCCGGGCCCGGCGACACCGGGCCGGCCGCCGCCGTCGACCAGGCGCCCGTCGCCACGGCGGTTGATGACACGGAATCGTTCCGGCCGCGCGGGCAGCAGGACCTGGCGCCCGCTGGCGAGATGGCCAAGCTCCGGGCGAACCTGGCCGCTCTGCGGACCCTGCGGGAGGTGCAGGCCGCCGGGCGGCCGGCGACCGCCCAGGAGCAGGCTGTGCTGGCCCGCTGGTCGGGGTGGGGTGGGGTGGCGGGGGTGTTCGAGGCCCGCACCAACCATCGCGACTACGCCCGCTTCGCCGAGCAGCGAGCCGAGTTGCGGGAACTGCTGTCGCCGGCGGAGTACGCCGCAGCGGAACGCACCGTCCTCAACGCGCACTACACCGACGTCGCCTACGTGCAGGCGATCTGGGACGCGGTGCGGGAGTTGGGCTTCGACGGCGGCGCGGTGCTGGAACCGGGCTGCGGGTCCGGCAACTTCATCGGCTTGGCCCCGCCGCAGGCGCGGATGGTCGCCGTGGAGCTGGATCCGGTGACCGCCGGTATCGCCGCCGCGTTGTACCCGCACGCGGAGATCCGGACCGAGAGCTTCGCCGACACCCGCGCGCCGTCCGGCGCATTCGATCTGGCCGTGGGCAACGTGCCGTTCGCGCGGCTGCCCCTGGTCGACCGGCGACACAACCCGGGCCGGCACTCGCTGCACAACCACTTCATCATCAAGAGCTTGCACCTGACCCGGCCTGGCGGGCTGGTTGCGGTGCTGACCTCCCGTTTCACGATGGACGCCCGGCATCCGGCGGCCCGGCGGGAGATGGCCGCGCTGGCCGACCTGGTTGCCGCGGTGCGTCTGCCCTCGGGCGCGCACCGGGCCACCGCCGGAACGCAGGCCATCACCGACCTGCTGATCCTGCGGCGTCGAGAGCCGGACCGCGAGCCTGCTGCGATGACCTGGGAGCAGACCCGACCCCTGGACCTCGACACGGACGCCGAACAGCCCGAGCACGTCAACGGCTACTTCCTCGACCGGCCGGAGCGAGTGCTCGGGGAGATGGCCCTGGGGCGGGGCATGAACCGCGACGGCGAGCTGATCGTGCGCGCGAGCGGCGACCCGGCCGAGGACCTGGCGCGGGTACTGCGCGACGTCGTCGACGAGGCCCGCCGCGAAGGCCTGACCATGACGCCCCGCGGCGACGCCGACCGGCCTGCCGAACCGCTGGCCGTGCTCGCGCCGACCGATCGCGCCGAGGGCCACATCGAGGCCCTGGACGACGGCACCTTCACCACGGTTGCTGATGGTCAGGTCGTGCCCCACCAGGTGCCTGCCACGCAGGCTGACGAGCTGCGGGCGCTGCTCGGGCTGCGTGACACCGTGACCGCCCTGCTGTCCGCCGAGGCGGCCACCCTCGACGACGGTGACGAGCACGGAGGCCCGGCCGCCGAGGGCACGCCAGCGGCGCTGCGCGCGCAGCTCAACGACCGATACGACGCCTACGCGGCCGTCTACGGTCCGCTCAACCGGTACACCCGGCGTCCGACCGGCCGCACGGACCCGGAGACCGGCGAGCCGAAGATGGCCCGGATCAACCCGCCGATGGGCAAGTTCCGGCAGACCGACCCGCACGCCGCCACCGTGTTCGCCCTCGAGCACTTCGACGAAGCGACCCAGCGCGCCACCAAGGCCGACATCTTCGCCCGGCGCGTCATCCTGCCCCGTGCCCCGCAGCTCGGCGCCGACACCCCGCAGGATGCCCTCGCGATCTGCGTCGACACTCACGGCGAGGTGCGGCTGCCAGAGGTGGCCCGGCTGCTGGGTGTCAGCGAGCCGGAGGCCCGCGCCGCGCTCGGCGAGCTGGTCTACGACGAGCCCGACACGGGGCGGCTGGTGGAAGCCCCGGAGTACCTGTCGGGCAACGTGCGCGTCAAGCTGCGTGCCGCGCAGGCCGCCGCCGAGGACGACCCGCGTTTCGAGGCCAACGTGCGGGCGCTGCACCGTGTCGTGCCCCGCGACCTCGGGCCGGGCGAGATCGACGCGGCGTTCGGCGCGCCGTTCCTGCCCGCCGCCGTCGTCGAGCAGTTCCTCCGGGAGACGCTGCGTGACCCGGGGCTGCGGGTGGAGCACGTCGGCGGCTCGGACTGGCGGGTCCGCGGCTCGCGCGCCGGCGTGCTGGCCCGCTCGACCTGGGGCACGCCGGGCATGGCCGCGCCGGACCTGGCGCAGCGGCTGTTGACCAAGACCCCGATCCGGGTGTTCGTGGAGGTGGAGGAGGGCAAGCGGGCCCTCGACGTGGAGGCCACCGCTGCGGCGCAGGCCAAGGCGATTGAGCTGGAGGAACGCTTCGGCGCCTGGGTGTGGGAGGACCCGGACCGGGCCGCCGAGGTCGCCACCACCTACAACGAGATGTTCAACGCCACCGTGCCGCGCTCCTACGTCGGGGTGACCCGGTCGCTGCCGGGCATCGCGGTGGGCTTCGTGCCCCGCCCGCACCAGGTGGAGGCGGTGGCCCGCATCGTCGCCGAGCCTGCCGTCGGCCTGTTCCACGCCGTTGGGGCCGGCAAGACCGCCGTGATGGCCATCTCCGCAATGGAACAGCGCCGCCTCGGCCTGGTCAACAAGCCGGCGATCGTGGTGCCCAACCACATGCTGGAGCAGTTCACCCGCGAGTTCCTGCAGATCTACCCCCGGGCCCGGCTGCTGGCCGCCGGCCGCGACGACATGAGCACCGAGCGGCGCCGCCGCTTCGTCGCCCGGGCCGCGACCGGCGACTGGGACGCCATCATCATGGCCGCGAGCTTCTTCGAGCGGCTGTCGCTGTCCCTGGACGAGCAGCGCGCCTTCCTCGACGAGGAACTGGCGGAGCTACGCGAGAAGATCGTCCGCGCCGGTGAGCAGGCCATCGAGAACGGCGAGAGCCCCAAGCGGAACAGCACCGTCAAGCGGCTCCAGAACACCCTCGCGCGCAAAGAGGAACGGATCAAGGAGAAGCTGAGCAAGGCCCGCGATCCGGGTGTCACGTTCGAGCAGACCGGCATCGACTTCATCTACCGCGACGAGTTGCACGAGCTGAAGAACGACACCATCAACAGCGCCATCCCCGACGCCGGCCACGAGGGCTCCGACCGGGCGGTCGACTTCCGCATGAAGCTGAGCTATCTGCGCCGCAAGCAGGGCCTTCGGGTGGTGTGTGGCGCCACCGCCACCCCGATCGCCAACAGCGTGCGGGAGCTGTACGTGGTGACCCGCCAACTCCGCCCGGACCTGCTGGCGGCCACCGGCACCAGCGACTTCGACACCTGGGCGGCCACCTTCGCCAAGGTCGTCACCGCCATCGAGGTGTCGCCGACCGGGCAGGGCTTCCAGATGCGCGCCCGGCTGGCCAAGTACACCAACGTGCCCGAGCTGTCGCTGATGATGCGGACCTACGGCGACGTCCGTACGCCCGAGGATCTGGCGCTGCCCACGCCGCTGCTGACCCAACGCGACGACGGCGAACGCGCCCCGCACATCGTCACGCTCGACCCGTCACCCGAGCTGGAGGAGTTCATCTCCAGCCTCGACGAGCGCGTCGACGACATCCGCAACCGCCGCGTCGAGCCGGAGCAGGACAACATGCTCAAGGTCTCCGGGGAGGCCCGCGCCGCCTCCCTGGACATGCGCCTGATCGGCGGCGAGCAGAACACCCCCGGCAAGATTGACGCCGCCGCCGACCGCATCGCGGCGATCTGGCGCGACACCCGCGACACCGTCTACCTGCTCAACCCCGACGCCGACACGCCGGTGCCGCACCCCACCCCGGGCGCCCTGCAGATCGTGTTCTGTGACCAGTCGACACCCAGCCCGGAGAAGTGGAACGTCTACGACGCCCTCGCCGACCTGCTGGTCGAGCGGGGGATGCCCCGCGAGAAGATCCGCTACATCCACGAGGCCGACACCGACGCCAAGAAGGCCAGCCTGTTCAACGCCTGCCGCTCCGGCGACGTCGCCGTGCTCATCGGCTCCACCGCCAAGATGGGTGTCGGCACCAACGTCCAGGCCCGCGCGGTCGCGCTGCACCACCTCGACTGCCCGTGGCGGCCGGCTGACGTTACCCAGCGCGAGGGCCGCATCCTGCGCCAGGGCAACCAGAACGCCGAGGTCAGCATCTACCGCTACGTCGTCGCCGGCAGCTTCGACGCCTTCTCCTGGCAGACCGTGGCCCGCAAGGGCACCTTCATCGACCAGATCATGCGCGGCACCTCCGCCCGCGAGATCGAGGACGTCAGCGACGAGACCCTGCAAGCGCACCAGATCAAGGCCATCGCCACCGGCAACCCGCTGCTCATGGACCGCGAGCAGGTCGCCCAGGACCTCACCCGCCTTGACCGCGCCGACCGCGCCCACCACAACACCCAGGCGGCGCTGCGCCGACAGATCGGCGACCTCAAGGCGTGGATCGCCAAGGACACCCGCCGCGTCGACGTCCTCGACGACGCGATCAGCCGCCGCCAGGACACCCGCGGCGACAAGTTCACCGCCACCGTCGCCGGACACCGGTTCACCAAACGCGCCGAGGCGGGCCGGGCCCTGCAACACGCCCTGACCGCCCACTCCCAGGGCCTCGCCTCCACCGACCAGCGCGAAGCCGACGGCGTGGCCGAGCTCGGCGGCTTCCGCGTCGACGCGGTGCTCTGGACCGGCCGCGACGGACTGCTCGTCGCGCTGAAATTCCACGGAATCCCCGACTCCTCCACCACCATCAGCCTCACCGCCGCGATCGAGGGTGACCCCACCGGCCTGGTGCGCCGGCTGGAGAACCAGCTCACCGACCTCGACAGCACCCGGGCCACCGTGCAGGCGCGCATCGCTCAGCAACAAGACGAGATCGACCGGGCCGTCGAGCAACTCGACCAGCCCTTCCCACGCCGCGCCGAACTGCTGGACACCCGCCGCCGGCTGCGCGCCATCAACGCCGTCATCGACCTGATGGCCGCTCCACCACCACCACCCACGCCGAGCGCACCGCCCGCCGTGCCGGTCACCGTCACCGACTGGATGCCAGCCGACCTGCGCGAGGGCCTGACCCCCGACGAACAGAGCTGGCTCGAACGCCGGGTACAGAACGTCGCCGGCGACAGAGCCGTCCAGCAGGCCGCCCGCACCACCGATCTGCCCACCTTCGCCGCCACCTTCGACACCGCGCTCAGCCACGCGCTGGCCGACCCCGGCAACACGGAGATGGCCGTGGCCGTCATGCTCCGGTGCGACGAGCCGGACTGGCGCCACGCCCTCTACAGCGCCGCCGGGCAGGCCGTGCACCAGGTCGTCCGCGCCGCCCCACCACCGGCCCCGGCGGCCCCCACCGCGCCGCCGCAGCGTGACGTCGAGCCGGACCAACCTCAGCCGGTGAGCCCGATGACGCCGTCCGCCATCGTCGCGGCCACCACCCAGGCAGACCGGGCCCTGCTCGACGCCTGCACCAGGCAGGCCGTGCGCGTCGACCACGTCCAAGCCGCCGCCCAGGCCGGTGACGAAGCGGCCTTCGCCGCCGCCTTCACCACCGCGATGACGGCGGCTATCGATCAGCTCGACGACCCTGCCGACGCCCAGCGTCTCAGCGAACTCCACGGCAACGAGGCGTTCCGTGGCGGCATGGCCCAACTCGTGTGGAGCAAACTCACTCCGCTGCCACGCGGCGGCCAGGGCGCCGTGCCCGACTCGCGGCCGGCCGACGCCGCCGCGGTCGCGGCCACCGCGTTCCCCTCCGCCACCACCGCCGTGCCGTCGCCAGCGTCGGCACGGCCCGCAGCATCGGCGGCGCACAGCACCGCGCCAACGGCTGAAGCTGAACCCGCCCGGTAGGACAGTGGGCCGCCAGAAGAGGTGCTGCCGCGCCGCTTCCGGTCCTCGCGCCGTGGCCGGCGCTGCGGTCCGGGTCGGCTTGCCACCGATCTACCCCCGGTCACCATGCGAGGGATGCGGCAGATTGAAACAGGCGTACTAGGTTCGCCACCAGCTCAAACAGCCCCTGGCGAGTTGGCACGGATGCCGGTGACGCGCCGGACACACCGCCCAACTTGACCCAAGCCAGTGAAGCGACTGCAATGTGAGACGCACATGTAGTAGTCACACGGGCGTAAGTCGCCTACAGGTTGGGTTCGACTACCGGGATGCTCACCGGCCGAGATCAACCAACGTAGGGGGCCCGCCCGGCGTCACGACACGCCGCCCTTCGGTTCGGAGTGTCGGTCGTGTCGTGTTCGCACAGTAGGCTTCGCGAGGCAAGCCGCTACGGCCTCCAGTGTGGAACTGATCGTCCCTGAACGCGCGCGGGGGACGAAAGATCCACAGATCGATGGAGGTGGTTGGTGGCGAAGCACAGGGCACGGCCTTCTGGCCGCGGTCCGCGAACTGGCACCGGTTGGTGGCGGGACGCGGGCGAGGGAACAGCGACTGCGCTGAAGATCCTCTACTACCTGGTGATGTTGGTCAGCACCTTGACCGGCTCCACCGGAGGCGGGCTCACCTGACCCATAAGGCCAGGTGAACCGCCAACCGAACCAGCCGCTCGCTCGGGCCTCGACAACTCGGAGCGATCGGCCTCGTGTACCGCTCTGTATCGTTCTGTAGCGCACAGTGCGCTACAGAACGATACGAGCCGAGCATACGGTGGGACTGCTCCAGGGGCGAGAAAGAGTCAACGCAGTGTCGTGGATTTCTCGTCCGAGGGGTAGTCAACCGGACCGGGGACGGCGCCAGCTCGCCGTCCCCGGCACCCATCGCCACGTCAACGCCGCCGCCGGCGCGGCCAGCAGTACCAGCAGCTCGCGGAACCGCGCCAGCGGCTGAGCCTGAGTCCACCCGGTAGGAGAGTGGGCAAGGCCAGGGAAGGTGCTGCCGCGCCGCTTCCGGTCCTCGCGCCGTGGCCGGCGCTGCGGTCCGGGTCGGCTTGCCACCGGTCGGTAGACAACTCACGGTTTTCGCCGCAGCACTCCGCTGTTGAGCCACTGCACGATCGTCGCGGCCAGGTGGACCGCAGACTCTCCTTCTACCTGGGACTGCCGACGGGAGTTGGGGCTGCCGGCGTGCCGAGATTGCCCTTCCCACAGGAGTGCCATCATGTCCACGAGCCGGCCAATGCCAGCCGGAGCGCCAGTGCTGTCACCGATCGCAAGCTCCCACTGGCTTTCTTGGTTGCGAAGGTCTCGGATGACAGTACCGAGAGTGGGCCTCGGGTTACGGGGCGAAACAACTGGACAGGCCACGGCCTCCACTGCCAGCACTGCCTCGTCGTATGCCTTGTCTGCGTCCGGATTCCGTCCGTAGGCCGCCCGCCAAGCAGCCGCCAGATGGTCGGCGGCATCGTCGCGCGCGTTGCCCCGGGCGTGATCGACTGCGGCGGTGACGGTGTCATCCAGGCGTCGTTCCAGCCCGTCGAGCGTGCGGTTGACTCGCCAAGACGAGCCGCCCATGTCGAGGATCTCCCGTACCTGACTCGCGATGTGCTGCCACATCTGGAGTTCCTCTTGGTACTCCCTCTCCTGCTCCGGTGTGAGTTCAATGCCGACGTCTTCTCCGTCGTCAAAGACGGACCAGGGATGCCAGAACAGGACAGCGTCGACGACGTCCAGCAGTTCGTCGTCCTTCGCGTTGCCGAGCGCGCCGGCGCGCCGCAGGCGCAGGCGCAGTTCGCTCTGCAACCCATCGTGCTGGAAAAACTGGCCTCGCAGCCACGTCTGTAATTCGTGCTCGAGGTACGGCGGAACGCCTTCAACGGGCGGTTCGGGTTCAAGGCCAGCACGACGGCGACTGAGAGGCACCCATTCGGTGGACGTCACGGCCACAAACCCTATCCGGCAAGGACGACTTACCCCTCGTAGCTAATCTTCGCGGCGGCGTCCGGTGGCCTGCAGGTACGCACGCCCTCACCGCGGCGAGCACCTCCTCGGCCGGCCCGCCGCCGGCCCTCCCGGGGGGCAGTCGGTGGCGGGTCTGACGGCGCGGCCAGCGAGGCGGCCGTGCCCGGCCGCCTGGTCGCGCTGTTCTTAGCTGGGTGGGAGGGCGCCTTAGCGGCTGGGCGAGTCGAGGCCCGCCTCCACGGCTTTCACCGCAGACACCTGCCCGGCTGCGTCGCTGCCGGTCTTCGTCGCCGCCACAGCGTCACGGGTCGGGACGGGAAACGCCCGAGCAGCGGTCACCGCCGGTCCACTGCTGGCCGCAGTGCTCTCCGCCAGATCGGTGTAGGCCGCCTGGTTCGCAGCGGCCTCCTGGCTGCGGTCTCGACGTGCCGTGCCGAGGTCGATGCGCCCGTCGAGTTGGTCCTGCACCACCCGGCACGCAAACGCCCCTGGGGTCCGGGCCCGGTCGATGAAGTTGGGCACTCCGCGCAGCAACTGCTGTACGTCGTGGCCGGCATGCTGTGCCTGGTCGAGCGTGTACGCCAGCGCACCCCACGCCTCACACCCGAGCACCCGCTCGGCCCGCTGCCCAGACGGCCACGCCTTGCGGACCTCGGCGGCCATCCGCTCCTGCCTGTCCCGCACCGCCTCGGCGGACATCGCCGGCCGCCGCGACCGGTCCGTTGCCTCGCGCACCGCCCGATCGACGGCATCGGACAGCACCTCGATGCCGTCCGGCTCGCGCGTCGGCTCGGGCTTCTCGACCGCCTGGGCCGTCCGGCCCGCTCTCTTGGCGAGCTGGTCGACGACTGTCTGCCGGGCCTGCTGCGCCCGGGGGTCGACGTGCTGCCACGTCGACGCGGCCCGCCACACCCGAGCGATGTCCTCCGTCCCTGCGGTGCGCCACCACCCCGGGCGCATCGCCGGCCGCCACACCGCCGCGTCGGCCTGCTGTGCCGCGCGAGCCTGCGCGCGGACCTGCCGAGCCTGCTCCTCGCTGGCCCGCGCGGCGCGTTGCAGCTGCGCGATCCGGGCGTCGATAAGCACCTGGGCCAGTTGGCCGGCGGCCTGGATCGCGGCGGTCATCGCCGCGGTGGCCCGCTGGTGGATCTCGGCCATCTCGTTGTCGGCCACTACCTCTCCCCGTCTCTCATCGCTGCGTCTGCTGATCCGCCGCCGGGTCGACGCGGGCCCGAGCCCGCCCCGCGTCCGGCTCCTCCCGGCCGACGCGCGGGCCTGGAACGTCTCGCTCGACGTGCACCGCGCCCGGCGCGAGCAGCGGCATCAGGTGCGCCGCCGCCCTGGCCGCCGCGCCGGCCGCGTGTGCCTGCTGCTCGGCCGCGCGCAGCTCGGCCAACGCCACCACCAGCCGGGCCGCCTGCACGACAACGGCCAGCAGCACCGCCGCCTCACCGCCGTCGCGGGCAGGTCCGGTGACCATCAGCGCGTCGGCGACCCGGCCCAGCTCGGCGGCGATCGTCGACGCCGCCGGCGCCGGCGCGCGACGCGGTGGCGCCGCCGCACGGGCCAACGCGTCAGCCGCCCGCGTCACCGGGCCCCGCCCCGACGGCTCGGCCACGGCCGCGACTCGCGCCAGCAGTTCGGCGCTGGCCCGGGCTGCCGCCGGCCACTGCGGCGAGCCCGGCGCGACGCCAGCCAGCCGCCCGCTGATCGCCTCCAGGGCGGCGGCCGACGACCTCCACACCGCCATCCGGTCCTCACCGCGCAGCGCGGTCGATTCTGCGGAATCCGCCGCCTTCCACTGCCCGGCCGGCGGCGGGGGCGCGTCGGGCCACCGCTTGCGGATCTGGGGCAGGCTCAGGTCCCCGTCCAGGCTGCGCCCGGCATACCAGCGCGGCTTGCTGGCACCGGCCGGCCGCAGCGCCACGGCGTACCCGACCACCTGGTCCCGGTCGGTCGCCGCGGTGCGCGCAGCGACCAGAAGGCCGACGGACTTCATCCGCGCGACCCACTCCGCCTCGCTGGTGGCACCCGCGAGCGCGGCCCGGACCTGCCGGCGCAGCAGCTCCCGGTCCGGCGCCTGGTCGACGCGCCGGGCCCGCTCCACCTCGGGCCGGGTCAGCTCCGGCCGCCGGGTCGCCCCGGCCCGACCGGGCGTCCACTTGCCCAACCCGAACTCGTCCTCGATGAGGTCGGCAACCTGCTGGCTGCGCCGCTTGTCCTGCCGCAGCCACACCGGCGCCCCGTCCTCGGTGGCGAGGGTGACGACCAGGTGCACGTGATCGTTGCCCTTCGCCGACAGCCCGTGCCGCACCGCGATCCACCGGCACCCGGCCCGCTCCGGGTCGCCGGCGAAACCCATCTCGGCCACGAACCGGCCCGCGATCCGGCCCCACGTCGCATCGTCGAGCTGCCCCTCCTGCGCGGGCAGGCTCAGCGAGCACTGCCACACGTACTGCTTCACTCCGCGCTCGCCGGCGGCGATCTGCGGCGCGTCCAGCCGCGCCGCCAGCTCGTCCAGCGACCACCGTTCGCCGTCGCGGTCGTGCCGGCCAGGAGCGAGCAGCGCAACGTCGTCGTATCCGGCGACCAGGTGCGGGTCGACGTGCTCCTCGGCCTTCCCCGGGCCCCACAGGTACTCCAGCAGTCCCCGAACCCGGGTGCCGTAGGTGACCTTCGGAATCATCAGCGTCGACCGGTCTGGGCGGCGGCGATCGCGGTCACCAGCTCGTCGACGCGCGCCGCGACCCGCGCCAGGTACGCCGCTGTCGCGGCCAGGTCCCCGGCCGGCTCCCCGGTGGAGTGCAGCCGCGCCACGGCCTGGTTCAGGTTGTGCGCCGCACCCCGCACCTGCCGGTGAACGCCCATCAACTCGACCAGCAACGGACCCGTCTCCGCAGCGCCATCCGGGCCGGCGGCGGACACGAGCGGTGCAGATCCGGCCTCCGCCAGGTACGCCGAGGTAGCCATCCGGGCCGCCGCCGCATTCGCCTCAACCGCCGCCATCTCAGCCTCGGACAGCCGCACGGTCACCCGATGCACTCGCGGATCGTCGTCGCTGTGGGCACGCCGCCGGCGCTGGCTCGCACCGAACCGGACCACGCCGACCTGCGCCGGATCAGCCACGTCGATCACCCTCCCGACCGGCGTCGCTCGCCGCGTCTCGGCCGGCCGCAGCGCGGCCCGTCTGACCAAAAGTCAGACTTTTATTCCAACTTGCTCCGACAACGGAGGGCGGTCGCGTGTGCGCGACCTGAGCGTGTGGTCGCGCCGAGCGCACCTGACGGAGCGCACCACGAACCCACCCCGTGGGGGCCGGAGACGATAGCCGGCCGCCGCCCAGCATCAAGGGCGCTACGCGTCGCTGCGCGATGGGCCTGTGGCCCACCCTTGACCCTGGTCGACGACCTCGGCTGAGGCTGATAGCGCCCCCACCGGCCGGGGGGAAGGGTGGAAGAGCGGGTCCGCACCGATCGATCTTGACCGCTAGGCTCGGCGTCCTCAGCCACCCAACCGGAGCATCCTGGGGGAGGATCCCATGGCCGAACAGTCCGCCAAGGCCGTCCGTACCGAGACCGAGAAGGCGGCGCTGCAACTGCTGCGTGAGCGCGCGAACCTGGTCGGCGAGGCCGCCACCGCCCGGCATGAACGCGACCAGCTCGCCGAGGCGTTGCGTGAGGCCAGCACCCGGTACGCCGCCCGATATGCCGACGCCGTCGCCGGCGGCTGGACCGCCGACGATCTGGCGAAGCTCGGCCTGGACGCACCAGAGTCGTCCGGCACGTCCAGGCGGCGCCGCGCGCCTCGGCAGGCACAACCCGTGCAGGATCGGCCAGACGGGCTGGTGACGCCGGCCGACGTCCCGGCGCAGGCGTAGCGGCCCCGCGCACGTCACGATGACGGCCTCCCCGGCCTCGGCGGGGGAGGCCGTCATCGTGTGGGCGCCGGTCATGACCTTGTCCCGAGCGGCACGCCGCGGGCTCGCATCCACGGTTCCGGGTCGACCGCGTTGCTGCTGGTGGCGTGGTACGGCCCGGGTCGCACGTTGACGTGAACCTCGAAGTGCAGGTGCGGCCCGGAGCTGCCTCCGCTGTTGCCGACGAAGCCGATGACCGTTCCGGCGGGGACCTGCTGGCCGATGGACACCTCGGGTCGCTGGATCATGTGGCAGTAGCGGGTCACGATGTTGCCCGCGTGGCGGATGTCGACGTACCAGCCGCAGCCACGCGCACCGGTGTGCCCGTCCCGGTCGCAGGTGGTGTGCCAGTCGCACTTGACCTGCTCCACAACGCCCGTCGACGCGGCACGGATCGGGTCACCTCGCACGTCCGGCGTCGACATGTCGACGCCGGCGTGCAGGCGGCCGTTCCGGGGGCCGAACGGGCTGGTGATCATCGCCTGCAGCGGCTGTACCCACCCGCCCGGACCGACCGGTATCGGGCCCAGGTCGTCGACGCCACACGGGGCTGTCGGCGCACCACCGCCGATGTCGTCGATGCTTGGCAGACCGAGCACCCGCGCGGCGAGCTGCTCCGCGTCGGCCTCCCACTTCTGGTACGCCTCCGGCAGACCCGAGCGCTGCACCGCCTGCGCGGCGTCGGTCAGCCGCATCCGCTGCCACCCGTCGACGCGCACCAGCGCCTCGTAGAACTTCGCGGCCGCGTAGCTGGGCGTCATCCGCTCCCGCACGCTGCCCCACCCGGGACGCTGCTGGAACAACCCGACCGAGTCGTGATCGCGGCCCACACCCTCGTGCGGCAGGGACAGCGACTCGGGCACCGTCGAGTTGGCGAGGTTGCGCAGCGTGGACTCCTGCATCGCGGTGGCCAGCGCGATGACGAACCCGCGCGGCGGCACCTGACGTTGGCGCCCGACCGCCACGATGGTCGCCGCGTTCGTGCTCTGCGCGCTGTCCCACCGTCCGGCGCCCGGCACCGGTGAAGCGCCGGGTACCGACGGCACCTCGCACGCCGCCGCTTCCGCCTGCGCCTGGCCGAACATCACTAGCGGCAGACCCACCGTTCCACCGCACACCAGCATCACCACGGCGGCCACCGCCGCTATCAGCGCGATCGGTCGCCGCGTCACTGGACCGCCCGGACGAAGTCGTTGCCGGTGACCACCCAACGCCCGTTCACGGCGGCGAGAGTGACGGTCAGCGTGCCGGCGTCGGTGGGCACCTCGTACACCGCCGCCCCGCCCTTCGGCGCCCGCGTCGCCGCCGGGCGGCCCGTCACCCTGCGCGCCGGAACCTGCGCCGGGTCGACGGTGCGCAGGGCACGAGCGAAGCCCTCCTCACAGTGCGGCGCGACCCGCTGCCACCACACCTCCGTCGGCAGATCCGGCCGCGCCCACGCCGCCGCGAACGCCGCCGCCACCCGGGGTGCCTGAGCCGCCGGCGGCGGCGCGACAGGTGCCCGCTCATCGCCGTGATCGTCGCGGCCCGGTGCCTCGCCGGTCGACGTTGGCGACACCTCGACCGCGCCGGCCGTCGGATACACCGGACCGCTCAGAACCGGCGCCGCGGTGCCCTGCTCGACCGGGCCACCACACCCCGCCAACGCCACAGCCGCAGCTGCGGCGGCCAGCACCGCCCTAACCCATCCCACGTCATTGAGACGCGCGGATGCGCCCGCTCTGCGTGCCATTGACGCCCTCCCCCGTGCTGCCATTCACGTCCCTGTCCGCAGCAGAGCAATCACCATAGATCCACTCCGAAACGCGGTGCTACTGTCAGCTACTCGTCGGTGACCTTGATACACGGGGGAGGCATCAGGTGACGGGGAGCATCTGCGTGCGACGGGGCCGCCGGTGAAGACGACGGCTGTTGCCGCGCACCGCACACGCCTCGCAACCGCACCACACCTGCCCTCAGCGGTGATTCCCAACGACGTCTTCCAGGGCGGATGGCCGCCGGTCTGGTGGGTCGGATGCCACGGCGGCGCCGGGGCAAGCACCCTGGCCCGGCTCGTCGGCTTCGGGGCCGACTTCGGTCGAGCGTGGCCGCTGACGGCGCCGATGATGCCGCCCGCCCAGGTGGTGCTGGTCTGCCGCCTGTCCGCCCACGGCACCTGGGCGGCCACCGGCGCGATCGAACAGTGGCGTCGCCGCGAAGGCATGCCCGGCACCACGAGCGTGCTCGGCGTGGTCGCCGTCGCGGCCTCACCACGCCGGCCGCCCCGCATCGCCACCGAACGCCTGCACCTGCTCAGCGGATGGGCGCCGCAGGTATGGCGCGTCGGCTGGGTCGACGCACTCCTGGCCGCCGACGACCCCCGCGACGTCGGCACTCCCCCCGACATCGAGACACTCCGCCACGCCCTCGCACAGAAGATCCACACGAGACCGGGAGAAACCCGATGACGCTCACGGACCTACAGGTACGCCTGGGGCAGTTCCTGGCAGCGCCCGGCCCCACCCCTCCACCTGGCGGTGGGGTGCCGAACCCCGGCGGCGGCGTGGCACCTCCCGGGGTAGTGCAGAGCAACGTGCTGGAAATCCTCCAGTGGGTAGCCTGGCTCGCCACCGCAGCATGCGTCGGCGGGCTCCTCTACAGCGCCGCGAAGATGGCCCTCGCCCACCGCCGCGGTGACGACACCAACGTCGCCCAGCTCGGCTGGGTGTTCGCCGCCTGCCTCCTCATCGGCAGCGCATCCACCATCGTCGGGGCCCTCATCGCGTAGGCCAGGAGGCCCTCATGTCACAGCCTGACTTCGCCCAGCGTCCGCCCTGGACCCGCCCTGGTTTCATCGCCGCTGCAGCGCTGCTCGTGCTCGTCCTCGTAGCAGGGCTACTGATCGCACTGCTATCCATGGGTGACGACGACAGGAGTGGCGGTGCGGCCTCTGGTGCGCCGACGACCGCGCCCGCTGCGGCCGACAGCAGTACCGCAGAGTCACTGCCCACGGCCGTGCCGACGTCTCCACCGGCCGACGTGCGTTGGGAGCTCGTCGGCGCGTCTGCCGTACCGGTCAGCGCCACCGCAGGCCCAAAGCGGGTCACCGGGACCACCGCGTCCGGGTACGCCCACACCCCGGAAGGTGCTCTAGTCGCTGCCGCGCAGCTCATGACCAGAGCCAGCCACACCCTCGGGCCGGACTACTGGCAGCCCACCATCGAGGGCCAGTTCGTGCCGAGCGCCGACCGAGACCGCCTCGTCGCCGAATACCGCGCCAGCGACAGCGGCCCTGCCGACCCCGGCTCGCTGAGCCAGATCGCCGGCTTCACCTACCAGTCCTACACGCCCGACACCGCCGTCATTGGGCTGGTGCTACGCGCCCCGTCGGCCGGCACCCCGCGCTACCACGTGCTGTCATTGACGCTGCTCTGGCGTGACGGGGACTGGCGCATGCAAGCCCCGCCCGGCGGAGCTTGGGTCTCCATCAACCGGGTCACCAGCGACCTCACCGGCGTCGTGGAGTGGGGGCCCCGGTAGTGCCGGACGACTGCCCGATCGTCAATCCCGTCTGCGTCCCAGGTCAGGTCCTCGACACCACCGCCGGCCGGTTCCTCAACGAGCTATCCGAGCAGGCATCTGAGGCTGCCGCGGAGATGCTGAAGGCCTTGGTCGCCGGCTGGTTGTCGATCCCTACGACGAAGGTGTCCCAGGGCTCCTGCCGCACCGACGCATCCGGCGAGTTCGTCTGCGACGGCACCGTCGCCTATCTGAGCGCCTACACCAACTGGGCGGTGGCCGCGCTCGCAGTGGGTGCGGTCCTCATCGGGGCGATCCGGCTCGCCTGGGAACGCAACGGCCGCGACGCCGGCACCCTGGCCAAGGGCCTGGTGACGATGGTCGTGATCGCCGGTGCCGGTGTGCCCGCCGTGCAACTGCTCATCGGCGTTGGCGACGCCTACTCCGACTGGATCCTCGACGCCTCTGCCGACGGTGACCTGGGTGGACGGCTTCGTGCCTTCGCGCCGGCCGTCGCTACCAATGGGCTGTCCGCGCTGATGGTGATCGGCATTTCGATCATGATGTTCCTGGCCACGATGGTGCAGTTGCTGTTGCTGCTGGCCCGAGGCGCTGGCCTGGTGTTGCTGGCCGGGCTGCTGCCGCTGGCCGCCGCGTCGGGCATCGCCGGGTCCGGGCGTGCGATCCGGGACAGGTATCTGACGTGGCTGCTGGCCTTGGTGCTCTACAAGCCGGCGGCGGCCACGATCTACGCCGCGGTGTTCTGGATGCTCGGCAAGGGCCAGGACCTTACGACGCTGCTCACCGGGCTGGTGATGTTCTGCATGGCCATCGTGGCGTTGCCGGCGTTGATGCGGCTGATCGCCCCGGCGGTGTCGGTGCTGTCCAGCGGCGGATCCGGTGGTGTCGCGGTTGCCGCCGTGTCCGGGGCCGGGCAGATCGCCTCGGGTGCGATGCGACTCAACGCCAGCAGCAGCGGCGGCGGCGGGTCCGGCGGACGGTCGGGTGGTGGCGGCGGTGCCGGCCGCCCCGGCGGGGCGACTCCGTCGGCGCCCACGCCGGCACCTCACCCCTCGGGTGGGGGCACGAGAGCGGGCACGGCTGGAGCGGGCTCGGGTGCCGGAGGCGCCGGCGCGGCTGGGGCCGGCGCAGGAGCAGGGGCAGGCGCAGGAGCAGGTGCTGGCGCCGCCGGGGCCGGCGCGGGCGCGGCAGGAGCCGGCGCGGCAGCGGCCGGCCCGATCGGGATCGCCGCCGCCGCAGTGAAGGCCGGACCGGCGGCGGTGCGCAAGGTCGGCGGAACCGCGTCCGGCGCGGTGGACGGTGAGGGCGGATGAGCACCGGAGTACGGGAGCGGGCCGGCGAGCAGCAACGCACTTACGGCAACTGGCGGCTCGGCCGTGGTGCCGGGTTGTTCGGGCTCGGTCCGGTCGGCACGATCGCCGCGTTCCTGGTGATGGTGCTTTCCGCCGGGATGTTGCCGTTGTCCACGGTGGCGGCGCTGCTGACCGCCGTGGTCGGCACGCTGGTGCTGGCGCCGTTGGCGATCCGGGTGAACGGGCGCACCGGTTTCCAGGTCATCACCACTCGGGTCGCGTGGTGGTTGGGGCGGGCTCGCCGTCAGCACGTGTACGTCTCGGGTGTCGCGTCCCGCGTCGCCGCCGCCCACCAACTGCCCGGGGTGCTGGCCCGCTCCGAGGTGTATGAGGTGGAGACCGGCCGCTCGGGGCTCGTCGCCGTGGTTGTGGTGCCGCAGAGCCGGCACTACACGGTCACCCTGCGGTGCGCGCCGGAAGGGATGGACCTGGTCGACCAGGCGGTCATCGACGCCCGCGTCGGGCACCTGGCGGCCTGGCTGGCGGCGCTGTCGCGGGAGCCGCAGCTCGTGCAGGCCCAGGTGACCGTCGAGACCACCCCGGACCCGGGCACCCGGCTGGCCGCCGAGGTGGCCGCCACGTCCCGGCCCGACGCCCCGGCGCTGGCCCTGCAGGTCCTCGACGACGTCGTGCGCTCGTACCCGGCCGGTTCGGCGTCCGTCGACACCCGGGTGTCGCTGACCTACACCGCGCCGCCGGGCCGGTCGATGTCACACGAGGACGTGTGCCGGGAGGTCGCCGCCCGGCTGCCGCACCTGCACGCCGGGCTGACCGGCGCCACCGGCGCCGGCATCGTGCCGATGTCCGCCCGCGGTCTCGCCGGCGTGGTGCGCGCCGCGTACGACCCGGCCGCCGCCCTCGATCTCACCCGCGACCCGCAGCTCACCCCCGACTGGCCGCAGGCCGGCCCGGTGGCCACCCGGGAGAGCTGGGACTCCTACCGCCACGACTCCGGTGTCTCGCGCACCTGGTGCATGGTCGAGGCCCCGCGCGGGGTGGTGTACTCGCGGCTGTTCGCCCGCCTCACCGACCCCGACCCGCAGCTGCTGCGCAAGCGGGTGAGCATGATCTACCGGCCCTACTCGCCCGGCGAGGCGGCTCGGCTGGTCGAGTCCGACAAGCGCGACGCCCGGTTCCTGGCCGGCAAGAAGCACCGGCCCAGCGCCCGGGACCTGACCGACCTCGCCGCCGCCGACCAGGCCGCGGAGGAAGAGGCCGCCGGCGCCGGGGTCACCCGCTTCACCGTGCTGGTCACCGCCACCGTCGCCGACGAGACGCAGCTCGACGAGGCCACCGGCATCATCCGGGCCCGCGCGGGCGAGGCCCGCCTGGTGCTGCGGCCGATGTTCGGCTGCCAGGCCGCCGGGTTCGCCGCCGGCCTGCCCGCCGGCGTGGTCCTGCCCACCCACGCCTCCATCCCCTTCTAGGACACCGGCATGACCATCAGCACCCGCGACGCCACCCCGCCCGCACCGCGTCGACCAGCCGGTCGCCGGCCCGGCCGCCTCGGTCACGCCGGGCCCGGCGGCGGCCGCTGGTCGTGGGTGGAGCCGCCCATCGAGTACCGGGGCACGACCGTGCAGGTGTGCGGGCTGTTCCCATTCGGCACCGGCGCGTCGACGCCGATGATCGGCGTGCCGGTCGGCCGACACCTCTACACCGGCAGCGCAGTGTGCTTCGACCCGATCTCCTGGTACACCCGCGCCCGACTGATCAACAACCCGTCGGTGTGGATCGAGGGCGAGCCCGGCATGGGCAAGTCCACGGCGGTACGGCGGATGGTCCTCGGGCTCACCGCGCAGGGCGTCACCCCGCTGATCCTCGGTGACCTCAAGCCCGACTACGCCGAGCTGGTCCGCGCACTGGGCGGGCAGGTGCTGCGCGTCGGGCCCGGCCTCGATCGCATCAACCCCCTGGACGTGGGCCCGTGGCGGCAGGTCCTCGACCGCGTCGACGAACGCACCGGCGCCGTCGTCCGCGCCGCGGTCACCGACCGGCGGCTGAACATGCTGGTCGCTCTGGCCACCCTCGTGCGGCGCGGACCCGTCACCTCGGATGAGACCACCGTCCTGGCCGCCGCGCTGCGCTACCTCGCCGAACGGGAGACCGACACCCAGCCGGTGCTCTCCGACGTCCTGCGCGTCATCCGCGACGCCCCGCCGGAGGTCCGCGCGGTCACGCTGTGGCAGGAAGAGCAGGACATCCCCCGGTTCCGCGACGACACCGCCGGCCTGCACCGCACCCTGCTGGCGCTGCTGCACGGCCCGCTCGGCGACACCTTCGAGGGACAGACCACCACCGCGATCCGCCTCGACACCCCCGCCGTGTGCGTCGACATCTCCGGCATCGACGACACCGACGAGCTGCGCACCGCCGCGACCCTGCTGTCGACCTGGTCCTACGGCTTCGCCCAGGTGGAGGCCGCGCACCTGATGGCCGACCTCGGCCTGGCCCCGCCGAGAACGTTCTTCACCGTGCTCGACGAGCTGTGGCGGGCGCTGCGCGTCGGCCACGGCCTGGTCGACCGCGCCGACGGCCTCACCCGGCTGAACAGGCAGAAGGGCACCGGAACGGCGTTCATCACCCACTCGCTGGCCGACTTGGAGGCGCTGCCCACCGCCCACGACCGGGCCAAAGCCCGCGGCTTCGCCGAGCGGTCCGCGGTGCTGATGATCGGTCCGTGCTCCGAGCAGGAGCTCGACGCCGTCGCCCGGGTCCGGCCGCTGTCGCAGGCCGAACGGCGCGAGGTGCTGTCCTGGTCCGCCCCCCCGTCGTGGACGGCCGCCGAGGGCAGCGAAACCGTCGGGCGCGGCAATTTCCTGATCAAGGTCGGGTCGCGGCCGGGTATCCCGGTGCACCTGGAACCCACGGAGGTGGAGAAGCAGCTCGGCAACACCGACTTCCGCTGGACGATGACGTGAGCGGCCGGCCCGCCGGACCGCGCGGTGGCCACGACGACGCCGGCCTGATCGCCGGGGGCATCGCCGCCGCGGTCCTGGTCCTCGCCAGCGCCGCGTGGCTGCCGGTCGTGCTCACCCGCCCACCCGGCTACACCGGCGGCGGGCCGATCCGGGTCGCCGCCGCGGTGCTGCGCGGCGAGATCACCTGGACCACGGCCTGCACCCTCGTCGCCGTCGCCGAGGTGAGCGTCCTGGCGCTCCTGGCCGTCGGCGGCACCGCCGCCTGGCGGTGGACTCGCCGGCGCCGCACCCGTGTCGACTCGGCCGCCCGCCGCATGGCCAGCCGCGCCGACCTCGCCCACCTCGGGCCGAAAGGCGTCGCCGACAGCGGCCGCCGGCTGAGGCCCAGCCTCGCCGACGTCGACCGGCCCGACCCCGACCAGCTCGGCGTGTTGATCGGCACCACCGTCGCCGACGGAATGCCGCTGCGCCAGTCGTGGGAGGACATGGCCGTCGACATCTGGGGCCCCCGCACCGGCAAGACCACCAGCCGCGCGATCCCCGCCATCGTCGCCGCCCCCGGCCCGACCCTGGTCACCAGCGTCAAGGGCGACATCGTCGACGCCACCCGCGACATCCGCGCCACCCGCGGCACCGTGTGGGCGTTCGACCCGCAGCACATCCTCGGCGACCACCAGGGCATGTGGTGGAACCCGCTGCGCGCCGTCGCCACCATCAGCGACGCCCGCCGCCTGGCCGAGCACTTCGCCGCCGCCGAACGCGAACCCGGCGTCAGCCGCGACGCCTTCTTCGACCCATCGAGCGAGGAGCTGGTGGCGAACCTGCTCCTCGCGGCCGCCGTGTCCGGTCGGAACATCCTCGCCGCGTACCGGTGGGCCGTCAGCCCTCGCGACGACGAACCCGCGACGCTGCTGCGCGAGCGCGGCTTCGACCTGCCCGCTGACGCGGTCGCCAGCGTGGTCAACATGCCCGACAAGACCCGCGGCGGCATCTATGCCGGCGCCCAGAAGATGCTCATGTGCCTCACCGAGCCCGCCGTCACCGCCTGGGTCACCCCGCCCACGCGCGGCGGGGTCCTCGAGTTCGACCCGGCCGCGTTCGTGGTCAGCACCGACGTGCTCTACCTGCTGTCCCAGGGCGGCCCCGGCTCCCCCGCCCCACTGGTCGCCGCCCTCACCGACGCCGTCCTGCGCGCCGGCGAACTACGCGCCCGCGCCTCGGCCGGCCGGCGCCTCGACCCGCCGCTGCTGAGCATCCTCGACGAAGCCGCGAACATCTGCCGGCTCCGCCAACTTCCCAGCCTCTACTCCTACTACGGCTCCCACGGCCTGCCCATCATCACGATCCTGCAGTCCTACCCCCAGGGCGTCGACGTGTGGGGACGCGAGGGCATGCGCAAACTCTGGTCCGCGGCCAACGTCCGCACCTACGGCGGCGGCGTCGCCGACCCCGACTGGCTGGAAGAACTCTCCAAGCTCATCGGCGAGCACGACGTCACCACCCGCTCCACCAGCAGCAGCGGATCCGGGTGGGGCCAGCGGTCCGTCTCCCACGCCACCCGACGGCAGCGGATCCTCGACGTGTCCGACCTGCACGCCCTGCCCCGCGGCCGGATGGTCGTCTACGCCTCCGGCGCCCCGCCCGCGCTCGCCCGCACCGCCCCCTGGCAGGACGGCCCGTACGCCGAGGCGATCCGCGCGTCGATCGCCCGCTGGGACCCTGACGGCCGCACCGACTGGACCCTCACCCCCGACGCCCCGCCGGAGCCGACGCCATGACCACACCCACCACCGGACCGGTCAGCGATCCGGTCGCCGACCTCAGCGCCCTGCTCGGCCAACTCGCCGGCGACCCGGACGCCACGCCGCCGGCCGCCACACCGCCGGCTGCCGATGACGCCGCACCGGAGCCGGCCTATCGCAACGTCGAGGCGTTCGTCGGGGACTACCTCGCCCACGTCGTTGAACGGCGCCTCGCCTCGGGGCCGACCTCGGGAGTGAACTGGTGCCCCCGCTGGTGGGCACACCCCGAAGCGATCTCCCGCCTCTACGCGCTGTGGCGAGCCTGGGAGACCCTGCGCGTCAGCGACCCGCAGACCGGCATGAGCATATGGTGGCGCGACCACCTCGACCCCCACCTCACCGCACTCGCCGCCGAGTACGGACCCTTCAGCCGCTGCAGCCCGGACAAACACACCGAACCCCGACCCCTGCCCGTGGAGCCGGCGCCACCGGAGGTACTCGCGCAGTTCCCCGACGCTGACGCTTCCTGATTCCGTGGCGTCGCCGGGTCTGTGGATCTAACCGTGTTTCCGGCCTGCCCCACCGGGCACGCGTACCTGGTGGTGCGCGCCGCTCCACTACCCGCCGCCAGCGGGCGGCGCCCGCGTCGATGTGGGAGGCCCGCGGCGGGCGGCATGCCCAGAGGGTGAATCATGACGTGGTGAAGTCGACCTGGGTGCAGCTACTGGTGGGGCTGCTTGCGGTCGTCGGGATCTTCGTCGCGGCGGCGCTGGGTGCGGCGCTGTTGGCCTGGGCACCGATGGCCGGCCGCGATCCGGTCAAAGCGCCCGGCCGGTGGCGTTCGGTGGCACGTGGCATGCGCGAAGGTACGCGACGGCTGACAGCCCTCGTAGGGACCAGGGTACGTCGATTCCGCGTGCCGTCGGCGGTGAGCACGCGGCTGACCGATACGGTGCGGCATCCGGCTCGGCTGGTGGTGCTGGGCTTTGCGGTGGCGGTGCTGGCCGGGTCCGCCCTGTTGTCGCTGCCGTTCGCCACGGAGAGCGGCCGCAGCGCGCCGCTGGTGACGGCGGTGTTCACCGCGACGTCGGCGGTGTGCGTGACCGGGCTGGTCATCGAGGACACCGGCACGTTCTGGTCCGGGTTCGGCGAGGCGGTGATCCTGGGCCTGATCCAGATCGGCGGGTTCGGGATCATGACGCTGGCGTCGCTGCTCGGCCTGCTGGTGGCGCGGCGGCTGCGGATGCGCTTGCAGCTGGGTACCCAGGCGGAGACGAAGGCGATCGGGGTCGGTGAGGTCCGCCGGGTCGTGCTGGGTGTCGTGCGGGTCAGTCTCATCGTCGAGGCGGTCGTGGCGGCCGCGCTGGCCTGGCGGTTCGCCGAAGGCTACGGCCACAGCACGGGCCGAGCGCTGTATCTAGGGGTGTTCCACGCGATCTCGGCGTTCAACAACGCCGGCTTCGGCCTGTATGCCGACAGCCTCATGCAGTTCGTTGACGACCCGCTGATCTGCCTGCCCATCGCCGCCGCGGTGATCATCGGCGGGCTCGGCTTCCCGGTGCTGTTCGAGCTGCGCCGCGAGTTCCGTACGCCGCGCCGTTGGTCGATCCACACC
The DNA here is from genome assembly GCF_900090315.1 of Micromonospora citrea. NCBI lineage: Bacteria > Bacillati > Actinomycetota > Actinomycetes > Micromonosporales > Micromonosporaceae > Micromonospora > Micromonospora citrea. Next base: position 42,967 of record NZ_FMHZ01000001.1, read on the forward strand.
AAGATCACGGTGGGGATGACGGTCGTGCTGCTCGCCGGTGGCTGGTTGGCGATTAGCGTCGCGGAGTGGTCGAACCCCGGCACGCTGGGCGGCCTCGGGATCGGCGGCAAGCTGCTCGCCGGATTCGTCGCCGCGGTGATGCCGCGCACCGCGGGGTTTAACAACCTCAACGTGGCCGAGTTCAACGACGTCACGCTGCTCATCCACGACGTGCTGATGTTCATCGGCGCCGGCAGCGCCGGCACCGCCGGCGGCATCAAGGTCACCACGTTCGCACTGCTCGGCTTCGTCATCCTCGCCGAAGTCCGCGGCCAGCCGAGCGTGCACGCCCTCGGCCGCCGGCTACCCGCCAGCGTGCAGCGTCAGGCACTGACCATCGCGCTGCTCAGCGTCGCCGCCGTCGCCGCGTCCACGGTCGCCTTGCTGGCGCTTACCCCGTTTCGGCTCGACCAGGTGCTCTTCGAGGTCACCTCGGCGTTCGCTACCGTCGGGCTGTCCACCGGCATCACCGCGCAGGTTGGCACCGCAGGGCATGTCATCCTGATCATGCTGATGTTCGTCGGCCGGTTGGGCCCGATCACCGCCGCGACCGCGCTGGCGCTGCGCGAGCGCACCCGCCGCTACGAACTACCTGAGGAGCGACCGATCGTTGGCTAGGAAATCCGCGACCAGCAACCGCATCGCCGTGCTCGGCCTGGGCCGCTTTGGCGGTTCCATGGCGATCGAGCTCATACGCCAGGACTGGGAGGTCCTCGGCATCGACGCCGACCCTGCCGTCGTGCAGACCTACGCCGACGAGCTCACCCACACCGCCGTCGCCAACACCACCGACGAGGTCGCCCTGCGGCAACTCGGCGTGCACGAGATGACCCACGCCGTCGTCGGCATCGGCACCGACCTCGAAGCAGGCATCCTCACCACCGCCCTGCTGGCCGACCTCGGCGTAGCGAACATCTGGGCCAAGGCCGTCAACCGGCAGCACGCCCGCATCCTTGAGCGCGTCGGCGCCCACCACGTCGTGCTTCCTGAGCACGAGATGGGCGAACGCGTCGCCCACCTGGTCACCGGCAAGATCCTCAACTTCATCGAGTTCGAGGACGACTACGCCATCGCCAAAACTCGCGCCCCCGAGGAGGCATTCGACCAGACCCTCGCCGACTCGGCGCTACGCTCCAAGCACGACATCACGGTGGTGTCGATCAAGCGGCCGGGTGAAGACTTCACCTATGCCACCGCCGGCACAGTCATCTATGCCGGCGACATCCTTATCGTCGCCGGCAGGACCCGCAACGTCGAAGCGTTCGCCAACCTGAGCTGACACGGTCGGACGTCGGTCTCCGGCGGCGTGCATCACCGTGATTGCCCGGCCGCCCTACCGGGCGAAGGCCGCGGCGCCCGGCTCGGACTGCTGTCCGCTGCCGGCGCTCCTGGCCGTGCCGGGCGGGGGAACGCCTGGGCGGCCACGCTGGCGGCACTCGGCTTGAGCCTCTGCGACAACGCTCGGCTGAGGTCGCGCACCAGGTCGTCGTCAGCGGTCGCCGGCCGCCAGCGCGGGGCCGCACGGTAGACCAACGACCCGGCGGGACGCTGCAGGGCAGACTCTCCCCGGACGAACAGGTCATGGCGCTGTACAGCGCTGCGCAGTCCCCGGTGCAGGGTGACGGCGAGCAGCGGCAGCTCAGTACCGAGGCGCGCGAGGTCCCCGATGTGCCGGACACGGTCGTGAGCATCAGGGTTCAGCAGCGAGCGGGTCCACCGCAGGGCCTCGCCCAACTCCGCCGCAGCGTCCCGAGCGAGCCCCGTCGGCGGGGTGGCGCGCAGGTCGGCAGCGGCGATGGCTGCCTGCCGCCAGCCGCCGATCATCTCCGGATTCCCGTGGGCCATCAGGACGTGCACGGCCAGACCGAGCTGGGTGCCGACCTGCAGATGCGCCCCGGTGACCTGGTCAGGATGCTGCCAGAGCCAGGACCGTCCGGCCCGCGTGGCGGCGATCGCCGCATCGACGGTGGCCACCGCTGGGGCTGGGTGCAGCGGCGACCGGGCGATGTCGAGTTCGTCCAGGCCAGGTTGAGCCTTCGCGGCAGCGACCAGCTCGCGGGCGACGGCGCCGAGCCGACTGCCGGTTGTCCACCTGGCGGTCTCCGCCACCGGGCGGTACGTCTGCGCCGCCGGTCCACCCTGGTCCAGCCAGGCGGGCACCCTGCCGTCGAGTCGCACGGCGTCGACGGTGAGCTGGGCGAGGTCGCCCAGCGCCCTTTGGACGCCACCGCCGGCCCGAATGGCGATCCCCTCCGGTGTCCCTGGACGCTGTCCCAGCGGGACGTGGCTGGCGATGATGTCGCCCATGACGCCAACCGCGTCGACGGCTCGGCGTAGGGAGCGCGCGGGACCGGTGGTGACGAGCGGTGCCGGCGGGTACTGCTCGGCCACCATCGCGGCGGCCCGCAATCCCACGTAGAACCTGGTCAGGCTCTGCCCGTGTCGTCCGAGAATCAGCGCAGCCGCCGCCCGGTCCGGCACCTCGGCGGCGGGCCGGCCGCCGACCAGCAACTCGGTGACCCTGGCCAGTTGGTGGTAGAGATCAGACCGGGCACTGACCAGGGCGTTGATCTCAGCAGTGGTGCTCGCGCGATGTCCGCTCATCGCCGCGGTGGCCGCGCGCACCGCCCGCTGCGCCTCCGCGTGCCAGAAGCCGACTGTCATGCCAGGGCCGCCGCTGCCCGGCGCAGTTGCTGGGCGGCAGCGTCGTGGTCGAGGCGCTGAGCCAGCCCGTCGTGGGGGTCGGCGGCGCGACGATCGTGGTGCTGGGCGAGGTGCTCGACGAGGTCCCTCACCGCGGCCCGGATCTGGGGTCCGTCGGCGTCCGGGACGGCCGTATCGACGATGACGTCGTCGTCGCCGTAGAGCCGGCCTCGGACGTCGAGCACCTCCAGGCCGAACTGGTCCCATGCGGTGTTGGCACCAGACAGGTGTTTCCAGGCTTCGATGGCCAGGTGAATAGCCCCGGCGGCAGCGAGGTCGTCGTTGCCGGCGGCGAGTCTCGCGCTGAGCGCGCTTGTTGCGTCCGCGAACTCCATGCGCGCAGCCTCCCGTCACCACTGCCTCGCCGTCCACCCCGCCGGCACCGGCCTGTGGAAGACTCGCTTCAATCCACAGCACCGGCGCGCCGCAGTGAGTGGAAGGGCCCTGCTACGTGGCAGTGCCGGGGCGTCCCCCGGCCTGCTCGTCGAGGCGACGCCGGTACCACGAGGCCGCGAGGAAGGCCGCGAGCACGCCGAGGATCGCCGAGCTGATTCCTGCGGTCGTGCGGACCGGTCCAGTGCCGACCCAGGAGGCAACCAGCGCGACCGCCGCCAGCACCGCGCACACGATTGCGGTCATCGGGGGCCGGTCCGGGCTCGGGGGCGGCTCCATCGGTGGTCGCTGCACCAGCAGGATCTGGGCGTCCTGCGGGTTGACGCTCACCTGGTACCCAGCCTGCTCTAGGACCTGCTGGTAGCGCTGCACGGTCTCGGGGAAGCGTGTGCCGCAGTACGAGACAACGAAGGGCTCGGTGCCGTCTTGGCTGGTGTTGGCACCTTCGACGGCGAACCCATCGAGGTGACGCTCGTCGAAGTCGACGAACCCACCTCGGCGCAATGTCCGCCGGATCGCCTCCGCGTCGCGGTCGCGCGGTGACCACAACGGCCGCTGGCCCTTGCCGTACCCGAATTCCGGATCATCCATGACCGTCACCGTACCGTTCGCCCACTGATCTGTATTCATAGCTCATTCCGGGAGGGGCGGGCGCGGGTGCGCCGGCCATCCGTCGTGGACGGACGTTAAGATATTGGTGCGAGGCACTGCACGACCCCGACACGTCTCGAAAACGGTGCGCCGGACACCCCGGGCCGCACATTTACGAGTCGGAGGTAGGGCAGTGAGGCAACACAGATGGTGGTGGCAGAGACTCCTGCGAGGGAGGTCGATGCCGCTGCCGACGGGTCGGCAGCGCAAGCGCTGGCTGGCGGTGGGAGAGGCGGTGGCCGTGATCCTGCGGATCGTCGCCTCACTGGTGATGCTGATCAACGGCATCGACACCCCAGGCAGGTGACGCGATGCCGGCACCTGCGGGGGAAGCGGAACGGTCCCCATCTCGGGGCACGAGATGAGGACCGCGTGACGCTGCAGGCGGTCTAGTACCACCCGTTCATCTGATCCACCAAGGCGGTCCCGGAGTTCGCGCTCCGGGGCCGCCGCTCTTTCCAGCGGTTCGACAGTCGGTTCACTGCCTGACGCGCTCGATAGGATTCTACTACTTACAACGTCATGCGTGTTATTACGGATGCCCCTCCCTGCCAGCCTGTTTGCGTTTGTCGAAGTTACGATCGGATACCGTACTCGGCTCCGACAGTCGTGATCCACGATCACTCACGTTGTCCTGCACGGTTTTGGGGTTCACGACAGGGTCAGTCGAAGATGCGCTCAACGACGGCGGCCTGTTCGGCGGTGCCGGCGCGGAAGTAGCGAGCGGTGGTATCGAGGGAGGCGTGGCCGAGCAGGGCCTGGACCTGTGCGGGGTCGGCGCCGCCTTGGCGTAGTCGGGTGGCGTAGGTGTGGCGGAGTCGGTGCGGGCGAAGGCCGGGCAGTCCGGCGGCGGAGCCGACGGTGAGGACGACTTGGGCGACGCCGGAGTCGCTAAGCGGGCCGCGCTGGCCGGTCCACAGCGGTCCCGGCTCGGTGCCGCGGTGTCGGATCCAGGCGGTAAGCCGCTCGCGCGCGGCGGCCGGGACCGGCACGTGACGGACCTCGTCGCCCTTGCCGTGCAGGCGGATCGTGCCGGTGCGGGCGGTGAGGGCGAGGTCGTCGACGTCGAGGCGGGCGCATTCCTGCGCGCGGGCGCCGGTGTAGAGCAGCACGGCGACGATGGCGGCGTCGCGGGCTCCGCGGCGGCCGGCGGCCCGCTCCACCGCGCCCTGCTCCTTCGGCGTGAGCGCGTCCGGTTCGCCGGGGCGGGGCACGCGGGCCCGCTTGACCTTTAGTCGCAGGCCGGCGCCGATCTCGTAGAGCAGGTCGACGGCGGCGAGGGCCTGGTTGACGGTGGACGGGCTGGCCTTGGTGGCGATGAGGTGCCGGCGCCAGGCGGTGACGGCGGCCTCGGCGCCGACCTGGTCGACGAAGGCGTCAGGGTGCTCGTCGGCGTGCGCGGCGAGCCAGGCGGCGTATGCGCGGGCGCGGGCCCGGTAGGCCTTGGTGGTGTTGGCGGCCAGGGCGCACCGGTCGAGGTGCCGGTGCAGCGCCACGAGGGCCCGGTTGACCGCCGCCTCCGGGTGAGCGGGGCGCAGCGGGACGATCTTCGCGGTCGCGGTGCGGGCCATCCGGTCCACCACCCTTCTTATCCACTGAGTTTGGGCCGGACTTTCAGCCACGCCTTAAAGACGTTATCCGCTGAGATCCTAGGCAGACTCAGCGGATAAGGATAGTTATCCGCTGGCTGCATTGGAGAGCGGCCGACGGCCCCGGCGAGAACTGGGCGCGCCGGGGCCGGCCATCGTCGGCAGCATCTGGACGGCCGGGGTCAGCCAGCCGCGTCGCCATCGTCGTCGCGCTCTCGATCATCACCTGGCACGAACCTGACGTCCTCAGGCGTGACCGCCAGCGGCACCCCGGAGCTTTCGAGGGCGCTCAGAATCTGCGCCGCCAGACGTTCCTGCTCGGCAGTCCGGCGGTGGTGTTCGTCGTCCTCCACGTCCACGGCAACTCGGGCGGCTAGCACTTCACGCAGGACCGTCATCTCGGGCGTGAACTCAAGCCAACCGCCGGACCGGCCTTCCGCCCATTTCACCGACAGGCCGGCGTCCAGGGCGCTACGGACAGCGACCGCAAGATTCTCCAGTGCTTCGATCTGGGCGGCGGCAGCAGCGCGGGTCTGCGCGGCCGACTCATAAGCCCGACGGCGCCAATGATCGACGGTTATCGCGAGGTTGAACTCGGCGGGCTTGACGGTCAGTTCCGTCCACCTCCACAGGCCGAGCGCTCCACCGATGGCGACAGCCTCGGTGAGCTTCGGCTCGCGGTGCCCCTGCTCAAGCTTCCAGATCGTTGCCTGAGTGCAGGGGTGGCCAAGTTCCTTGACCCGCTGGGCCAGATCGGCCTGGGACAGACCCCGCGCCTCACGGGTCTTGCGCAGGTTGATCGCGAAGTACTCCGCGACCGAGCTATCGGAATCCAGCGTTGGCACTCCCTGATTCCCATCTCTCGCTTAACTCCGAAATGGAGTCAGGTACGACTACGAACCATAGTGTACTCTGCTGCGGAGTCAAGGCCCAATCTGAATTGGAGTCGACGTGGCGAAGCAGCCGCAGACCGACAGCCGCCCCTACCTGCTCAGCGTCCGAGCGAGCATCATCCTGGCGTTGAGCGCACTGGTCGGCAGCGCGACCGCCGGGCTGACCATCGCGTCCGGCGGAGGCTGGGCGAAGGCACTGCTTACCGGCGGCGCGGCGGCCGGCGGCGCGATCGCGCTGTTCAACCAAATCATCGGGGACGACGGCGGCGCTCGGTGACCCGCGACCAGCCAGGCATGAAGCAGGGCCCCTCCACCGGGATTGCTGGTCAGTACAGGGCCGGCGGGCGAGCTGCCGTCTTAGCCAGTCGCTGGGCGCGGGCGTAGAGCTCTTCGCGGGCAACGGTGGGGGGAGCCCAGCCGCCGGCCCAGATGGTGAGGAACCGCTCGGCGGCCTGTTTGCGGGCAGCGGCCGACCCAGCCCGCTGGTAAGTGGAGTCGGCGAGCAGGTCCGCAGCAAGCTGCTCGTAGTGGTCGTCGATGTCGGCGTACCGCTGCCGGGTCAGCTCGTCGGCGCGGTCGCAAGCCAGCCGCACGGCCGTGTGCGTGATGCGCTCGTCGATGTCGGCGGGCAGGTGCTGCTGCGCGAACCGGTATCGGCCGCCGCCAGGCTTCTCAACGCGGAACTCGGGCATCGCGAGCAGGGCCTGCACGGCGGGCTCGGCCAGTTCGGCCCTCTCGCTCTCGGTCAGCCAGCGCGGCCGGTCGTCGTCGACGTCCTCATCACGGACAGCGGCTCGGCTCGCGTCGACCAGGTCTTCCCACTCGGTGTACCAGGACGCGGTGTGCTCCCAGAAGTGCACGACGCCGCCGGCGACGAACGCCATCTCGATGCCGTGCAGCTGTCCGCGGCGGGCGAGCAGGTGCCGTGGCGGATCGGCCACCAGGGCCGGGTCCGGGTCGAACGGGTCGACCTCCAGATACAGGGCTGGCGCACCCATCCGCTGCGCCAGGGCCAGGAAGCCCGGCAGGTCGATGACCTCCGCGTCGAGCTGCACCTCGGGCCCGAGATCGTGCAGCGGCACAGCGGGCACCACCGTCATGGCGTGCTGCTCGGCGAAGGCGGTCGCCGAGGACCGCAGGCTGCTCACGTCGTCCACGGCGGGAAACGTAACCGCCCTGTACGACGAACCGTAGCCGCCGCGCCCAGGTAAGCACCGGGCTGGCATACCGCTGGGCGCGACGGGTGGTGCCGCTGCAACGATGCCAGGGTGACCGATCCCGCGAACCCTGACGGCTACATCGGCGGCTGGGTGCTCTACGCAACCCGGTGCGGCCACCCGATCCACTACGGCAACACCGAGTTCGACTGCCGGCTCATTTGGCACGAGTTTGACCACGGGCCGATGACCGGACCGTCGGTGGACACCGCGACGCACTCGGACGTTCGCCTGGCCACCCAAGCCGACCTGGACGCGATACGCCGCGGTGACTCCTGCGAACTGTGCAGCCTCGACACCAAGTCCAGATAAGCCCCAGCAGCCCGCCGAGCACGCAGTGCGACTCCGGGGCGGTGGTGACGATGACCCTGGTGTCGGACGTCGAGTGCTAGTCGGAGCCGTGGGTGTAGGTGAGTTTCGGCTTGGCTGGCACCGTCTGGGCTCGGATCTGCCTTCATGGGAGGATCGCCGGGGCTTTGGGCAGAGGGGGTGGGCCGTGAGGTTCGATTTTGGTCGGCTTTCGACTGGCAACGCGATCAACAAGATCACCGATCCAGCCGCGTTGTTCGACGCGCTGCCAAACAAGGCCGGCGGGTACGGGTATCTGCGGGCGGTGCAGAAGACGGTTCTGGACGCCTGGTCGACTGTGCGGGACCGGCGTGACGTGGTCATCAAGACCAACACCGGCGGCGGTAAGACGGTCGTCGGACTGCTGATTCTGCAGTGCTGCCTACACGAGAAGAAGGGGCCGGCGCTGTATCTGGCCCCGCACCCCCACCTGGCGGCGCGGGTGCGTGACGAAGCAGCCCGGCTGGGCTTGGCCGTGGTCGATGATCCAGAGGCGGTGAAGTTCCTCTCTGGAGAAGCGATCTGTGTGACCACCATGAACAAACTGGTCAATGGCAGGACACGGTTCGGTCTGTCCGTGCCCGGCAGGCGTCAGCCGATCACCGTGGGATCGATTGTCATCGACGATGCACACGCAGCGCTTGCGTCGACGGAGGAAAAGACTCGCCTGCACATCCCCCGAAGCCATCCAACCTACAACCAACTGGTGGACCTGTTCACGGAGGAACTCAAGTCGCAGGACCTCAACGGCTTCTTGGGCATTGAGACCGCAGACCCGAGTGCAGTCGTGCCGGTGCCGTTCTGGGGTTGGCAAGACAAGCATGAGACTGTCATGCAGATCCTGCACCCGCACCGTGACGATTCGACGCTCATGTGGTCGTGGCCGCTGATCGCCGACATCCTTCCGTGGTGCCAAGCCGTGGCGACCGCCCACCAGTTCGAGATCGTGCCGCTATGCCCACCGATCGAGAAGATCCCCAGTTTCGCGGAGGCGAAGCGGCGCATCTATCTAACCGCAACGCTGGCCGACGACAGCGTCCTGGTCACCCACTTCGACGCCGACCCGGAAGGTGTCGGCAAGTCGATCGTTCCCGAGAGCGCTGCCGACCTCGGCGACCGGCTGGTGCTGTCCCCGCAGGAGCTGAACCCTGACATCGATCACGAGCAGGTGCGGGCGCTGGCCCTCCAGATCGCCAAGACGCACAACGTAGTGGTACTGGTGCCTTCCCACCCAAAGTCTCGCGAGTGGGCGGCGGAGGCGAACCTGACCATCAGCACGGCTGACGACATCAGCGCAGCCGTCTCCCGGCTTACCACCGGGCACGTCGGCCTGGTCGTCATGATCAACCAGTACGACGGCATCGACCTGCCCGACGACGCCTGCCGACTGCTGATCATCGACAGCCTGCCCTTCGCCTACACCGGCGTCGAGCGCCGCGAGGCGACAGCACTGCGCGACAGCGAAGCGATGGTGACCCGCCAGTTGCAGCGGCTGGAGCAAGGCATGGGCAGAGGTGTGCGCAGCCGCGATGACCGGTGCGCCGTACTGCTGCTCGGTTCCCGGCTGACGCAGTTGATCGCCCGTCCGGAGATCGCCGGCCGCATGTCGCAGGCGACCCGCGCTCAACTGGACCTGTCCCGCCAAGTCGCCCGGCAACTCGAGGAAGACGGCGACGTCACGATCAACGCAATCGGCGGGGTGATGGAGCAGGTAATCGGCAACGATCCGGGCTTTCGAGCCCTGACCCGCGAAGTGCTCCTGGGCGCGACCTACAGTCCCGCATCCGTTTCGGCGTGGGACGTGCACCTGCGCCACGCCTACAACCACGCCACCCAAGACCGGCTCAGCGAGGCGGTGATCCACGCCCGAAAAGCGGTCGAGGAAGCCCATAAAGCCGGGGACGTAGCCCTCGCCGGCTGGCTTGGGGAGACCTACGCCACGTACCTACACGCCGTCGACACAGCCGGAGCACAGGAGGCCCTGTCCGAAGCCAGGAAGGCCAACCGCGCGGTACTACGCCCCCGGGGCGGCGTGGCTTTCCAGCGCATCGAGGTGCCGTCATCGCAAGCACAGCAGGCCGTTGACTTCCTCACCAAGCGGTACGACAACGGTCCGCAGCTCATACTGGGCGTCACCGCCGTGCTAGACGACATCGCATGGGACAACACACGCACAGCCGAGGCGGAGGCAGCTCTGGCCGAGTTGGGCGAACACCTGGGATTCACCGTCCAGCAGCCAGAGCGCGACTTCAATTCTGGACCGGACGTGCTGTGGAGCATGGGCGGGCATCGGTATGTAGTGATCGAGGCGAAGACCGGCGCAACCGCGCCGAAGATCTGGAAGGACCACATCAACCAGCTCAGCGGCTCAGTCAATTGGTGCCGCAGCAACTACGGCGGCGACGCAAAAATAACGCCGGTGCTCGTACATCCGTCCCACGTGGTCGACTCCGCAGGTACTGCCCCTCTTGGCACCCGGGTCGTCAACAGGAAAAAGCTCAAGGGCCTCAAGGACGCAGTACAGAAGTTTGCCCGGGCGCTGGCCCACGAGGATCGGTACCGCGACCCCGCCGCCGTCGAGGCCCAACTGGCTGACCTACAGCTAACTGCCGAGACACTGCTCAACGCCTTCGCAGAAACCGCCTACCGCGAGCCAGCCTCGACGATGTAACGCCACCCCGAGGCGTTGGGCCTGGCAGCCGACGCCAGCCGTGGGTCAGGTCGGTAAGGACGCGACCTAGCGCTACCTGACCGACCGGGCACCTTGAGCACCTCGCGCAGGTTTGCTTCATCGACGAGCCGATATCTTCCGCTTCTGCGGTTACAAGTTCGGTTTGCCCGGGAACGCCCGAACGATGCTGTGACAGGTGAGGGCTTCGAGTGCGGTGGCAACGAGTGCGGGCCAGGGCGACAGCCGCTCACTTCCCTCTCGAAGACGCACCGAACTACCCGCTACCACCAGGCCCCACTATGGACTGGAGCTAGGTACGCGATTAACCGCGGTTAACCAAGACACTCCCCGACGGGGCCAGGCTTCTGAGCAGGCCGGAGTTCGCCCTAGCATGGGCGGACATCCGAAGTACCCCGGCCGCAAACGGCCAGGGGAAGCAAACGGAACGGAGCCCGTCATGACTCAGGTACATGTCATCGCCAACCAGAAGGGCGGCGTTGGTAAAACCACCCTCGCCGTCAACTTGGCAGCGGTGACCTACGACGTCTTGGTCAACCCCGAGCCGATCCTCCAATCGACCGCCGAGGCAATCGGTGATCCGGAGAGCCCGGTAATGGTTGCGTCCACCGACCCCCAAGCCTCGTCAGTTTGGTGGTCACGGCGTGTGGAGCAGCAGGGAGGGCTGCCGTTCGACTTCGCCCAGGTCGACGACCCGCGCGACCTGCGTAAGCTGCGGAACCTGCACTACGAGCACATCTTCGTTGACACGCCGGGCTCGCTCGAGGATGAGCGCATCCTCCAGGTCGCGCTCGATGAGTGCGATGACGTTCTCGTGCCAATGGTGCCGGAGCCGCTCTGCTACGACCCGACCACCAGAACTATCGAAGCGGTTATCGCGCCGCGCGGGATTCCGTACCGGGTGGTCGTCAACAGCTGGGACCCGCGTGACGGACTCCCCGATCTGCAGCAGACCGCGCAGTTCATCCAGCGCAAGGGCTGGCCCATGTGCAATACAGTCATCCGCCGGTACAAGCTGCACTCCCGTGCGTCTGCCGAGGGCATGGTGGTGACGCAGTACCCGCGGAACCGCGTGGCGATGGAAGCGCGCGAGGACTTCTTCCGCTTGGCGCTGGAGATGGGCTACGGCGGGGCGGCGCCAATCCCGTCACAGGCCGGCGCGCCAAACCTCCAGGAGGTCTGACGTGGCAGGGAAGCGAGTCAACCTGTCGGACCTCGCCACCGAGCCAGCGCTTCCTGAGGCACGGGTTCCGGCTTTTGCCGAGTCGGCGCCACGCACGGCTCGCGTGCAGCAGGTCGCGGCCAACCCACTGAACACCCGAGACCTTGACGCCGACCACGCGAAAATCGAGAGCATTGCGGACTCGTTGCGCACGCACGGCCAGCTCCAGCCGTGTGCGGTGGTATCCCGGGAAGCCTTCCTGCGTATCTACCCGGAGTACGAGGCTGCCATCGGCAGGGCGACCTGGGTTCAGGTCACCGGCGGTAGGCGCCGCGCCGCCGCGCTCTTGGCGGAACAACCGACGCTGGACATCGTCGTCAAGAACAGCTTGGCCGAGAGCCGGGAGGCATGGGTCAGTGCCACTGCGGCCGAGAACCTCGATCGGGAGAACCTGGACCCGATCGAGGAGGCCCGTGCGGTTCAGCTCTTGGTGCAGGAATGCGGGACGGGCAAGGCCGCCGCCGAGCGACTGTCCCGCACCCCGGCTTGGGTGACTCAAAGGCTCAATCTGCTAAAGCTTGCGCCAGAGCTGCAAGCGATGCTGAGGTCCGGCGCGGTACCTCTCCGAGATGTCCGGGACCTCCACCAAGTTCCCCTCGCAGATCAGCTTGACGAACTGCGTCAGCGACAGCAGCCCCCGGTCGAGCCAAAATTAACCGCGGTTAACGGGACTGCCGACTCTGCGAGCCCTGAGGGCAGCAGCGAGAAGAGTGAGCGTCCACGAAAATCGGCAGCAGCCTCTGCCATCAGGCGCCTGGGCGGAACTCCTGAGAAGGTCGCGGATTCACTACGGGCGGAGATGACGCCCGAGGATCTTCGAACCCTGGCAAACCTCCTCCTGGAGGCATCGGACAGCCAGGAAGCGACGCAGTAGGCGTTTGGCATACCAGCGGCCCCCGGGGATGCAGTCTTCCGGGGGCCGCTGCTATGTACCCCGTCTCGGTGACGGCTCCTACCGGCGGCCTGCGACTTCGGCGGGCTTGGCGAGGCGGCCTGGTCGACGTCGAGCCAACGAGAGCACCCGTGTCCCCGAGTTGCTGGGGGGCACGGGTGTTTCCTTTGGTGCTGGCTCGCTGTGGCCTGCGGTTACGCGGGCATGTGGATGACCGGCAGGTGCCCCTCGGGCCCGTACCGGTTGCCCTCGCTGGTCAGGATCGATGCTCGGTGCTCCAGGGCGGCCATCACCGTCGCGGCCAGGTCGACGCGGCCGGTGAGCCCACGCCAGTAGGACAGTTCCTGCCACGACTCGCCCCGGGTGGGCAGCCGTGCACAGGAGTCGTGGCTGAGCAGCCGGTACAGGTGATTTCGGTGCTTGGCGTCGGCGGCCAGCTCCAGGGCCTCAGCGGCAGTAACGGCGGTGACGCCGAAGCGCTGGCCATCGGTGATGACCTCACCGATGGGTTCCCCGACGTGGATCGAGTACGGGTAGGCCAGCAGCGCTGATCGGTCCAGCACCAGCGCGACCGGGCGCTGCTCGTCCTCGGTGCTCACGCGGCCGGCCGGCTGGCGTCGTCCGCCTCATCCTGCATGTGTTGGCGCACCCGGTCGCGTACGGCGTCGTAGCGCTCGTGGGGCCATTGGGCCTGCACCTGTAGCCGGCGGGCGCGGGCCTCGGCCATGCCTTGCTCGGTGAGCTGCACCCCGGCATCGGCCATCAGCGCACGGAACTCGTCCATGCGCCTGCGGTCGCGGACGGCCTGGGCGACGTACGCGGAGGCGTTGGGCTGCTGCTCCAGGGTCTCGGCCACGTCCTCGGGCACGGAGACGGTCACTCGGCGCTTTGTCATACTGATCAGGCTACTCCTGTCATACCATTACGTACAGCAACGTCGCGCACTCAGAAGGGTGCCGGGCCGGGGGTGCGGTCCGAGACCGGGATCGGGGGCTGTTGGCCGACGTCGGCCAGCTCCTGCGCCCGGTCGCGCTCGATCAGCTCGGCTCGGCCGTTGACGTGGGTGCAGTCCGGCCGCTCGCAGGTGAACCCGCCGCCGGGAAGCCGCCGTTGGTCCTGGCCGTACGTCGCCGCGGCGTTGTCGATGTCGATCACGATCTCTGCTTTTTGTCTGGTGGCGTACCGGTGGGAAGTGCGGCGTGCAGGTAGAGGGAGACGCCGTCGCCGCTGCGGCGGGGGACCGGTCGGCTGGTGTGGGTGATGGTGAGGGCCTGGGCGATGGCGGCGGTGGCGGCGTGCAGCTCGTCGACGTCGCTGGCGACCAGGCGTACCCGGATCACGGGGTGACCACCGCGGTGATGTGGTGCGAGCCGGTTAGCCGAGCGGCGAGCCAGTGGGGCAGCGGCGCGATCGGCAGGTCGCGGCTGATCGTGTAGGGGCGGCCGTCGACGACGGAGCCGGGGCCGACCAGGTAGCCGCCGAGGCGGTGGCCGGGTGCGCGGACGTCGATGCCGGGCCACCGGCCGATCGAGCTGGGCACCACGACGCCGGTCGGGGCGCGGAAGTACGGGTGCAGGCCGTCGTGGGCGGTGGCGACGGTGAGGGTGTCCGGCCAGGGCCAGCGGGCGGCGGCGCACAGCGCCCGCAGGGTGTCGACGCCGTCGACGTCGTCCTTGCGGTCCAGGTCCAGGCCGACCACGTTCGAGGCGCGGCAGGCGACGCCGATGTTGACGCCGTCGGGCCAGCCGGCGACGTCGGCGGGGTCGGTGGTGATCTGGCGTGGCCAGCCTGGGGCGGCGCGCTTGGCGCCGGCCGGCAGCGGGAACACCGCCAGGCCGGCCGCCAGGGCGAGGCTCGGGTCAGGCCTCATCGTCGTAGCAGCGGCACTCGTAGTGGTTGGTGCTGTCGCCGCCGCAGTCGGGGCACTCGTTGCGGGCGCGGCGTTCGTCGTCGTCCATGAACTCGCCGTGGCGCCAGCCGGTGCACTGGCCGTTGTAGCAGCCGCAGCCGGGGCACTCGGGGCAGGCCATCCCGTTGGTCCAGCCGCACGTGGTGCACATGACCTGGTTGGCGGGGTCGTCGTAGGCGGCCTGGGCGTCGGCGAAGGGCCAGCCGTTGCACTCGGCGAGTTCGCGGATATGTTCCACGGCGGTGGCGGCCTGGTCGGCGTCCTCGCCGGCGTGGGCCATGCGCAGCGCGACGGCGGCACGGAAGGCGTGCGCCTGGCGCTCGGTCTCCGGCAGGGTCAGGGTGGCCAGCACGCCTTCGCGGGCCTGGGTGTAGGTCTCCCCGGTGCTGTCGCGGCGCTCGATCACCGCGCGGGCGAGCTTGCGGTTGGTCTTCGGCATTTCAGCTCGTTCCTCGGCGGGGTGCGCCCACGCCCGACCCCACCGACACGAGGTCATGCCCGACAGCGGTGAGAGTTGGTGAGGCGCTGAGTCTGAGACGTCTTCTCCGCTCGTCGCCCGGGCCCCGGCGTGGCGGGGCATGGGCTCCTGGATCGGCTGGCGCGACAGCCGTGCGGGCAGCGTAGCGCAGCCCACCGACACCGTGCCTGCCGTGCGGTGCCCGTCGACGGGCACCGCACGGCAGGCACGGCCTGTTACAGCACGTCGGCGTGGGTGTCGATCTCGGTGACGTGGGTGAAACCCTCGGCGGTCAGGGTGGCCAGGGCTGCCTGGGTACGGACGTGCTGCTCGACAACGGCGGCGGCCTGCACGGCGCGTCCCCACCGCCGGCCGGGGGCGGGTCCGGGCCGGTTGGCCTGCCGGGCGAGGCACACCCGAAGCGGGGTCGTGAACACCACGGCGGTCGCGGGCACCTGGTGGCGGCCGGCGAGCGCGAGCAGCCACGCCCGGTCGGCCACGCCGGCGTTGGTGGCGTCGACGACGGTCACCAGTCGGCGGGACAGCCGGGCCTCCAGGATGGCCGCGAGGATCGCGCGGGCGTCGGTGGTGGCGTCCTGGTCGCAGTCGTCGTCGGCGACGACGGCGCGTAGCTGGTCGAGGCTGTAGACCTGGTGCGGCTGGTAGCGGGCGGCGGCGTAGGTGGACTTGCCGGCGCCGGCGGGGCCGATGAGCACCACCAGCTGCGGCACGGTCGTGTTCCCGGTGGCGGCGGGATCGAGCGTGGTGTTGCCGGCGAGCCCCTGCGGGCTCGGCAGGCGGGGGTGGTCGGTCATGATGATGCTGCCTTCCGGTGTCTCGGGGCTCAGCGGTTTCGGATCCGGAGGTAGTGGTCGGGGTCGTGTTCCAGCACGACCCCGACCGCGCGAACGGGGAGGTCCGATGGCGTCGGCTCTTCGCCCTTCATGGTCAGCGTGAGCGGTGGTCGCGGATGTCCTGCGCGGTCTCCCGAACGATCCGGGCAGTGATGCTGTCGTCTTCGGTGCGCAGCTCGCCGGCAGCCTTGAGCACCTGGTCCTCGGCAGCGTGCCGGCGTCGGGTGGCGTCCTGCTGGAGTTGCTCGTATCGGGCGCGGCTCATGATCAGCTCCTTCGGGAGAAGAGTGGTGGCGGGCCGGCTTTCGAGGGCAGGGCCCGCCCCCCACGTGGTCCGGGTCGGGCCACTCCCGCCGGGGCACCGGACGCGCCGATGGCCCACGGGGTAGGTCCGCTACCGGGGCTGTGCGTTGACGTCGGGGACGGCGCTCACCGATTGCCGCCCGGCCGGTCGGTGCGGGCCTGGTCGAGCTGGGCCTGCAGGTGTTCGGCGCGGGCCTCGGCCTCGAAGAGGGCCTTTTCGGCAGCTCGCCGCTCGGCGGTTGCGGCATCAGCGGCGGCCTGAATGGCGCCGGCACGGGCGGTCTCGGCGGCGGCGCGGGCGGTCGCGTCGGTGAGCTGGGTGCGCAGGTCGGCCAGCTCAACGCGGGCGCTGTCGCGGTCGGCGGAGATGTGGGCGGCCCGGTCCTCGGCCAGCTCGGCGCGTGCTACGGCGACGGCGCGGGCGGCGTCGGTGTCGCGGATCGTGGTGTGGGCGTCGGTGAGGTCCCGACGCAGCTCGTCGACCTGGTTGGTCAGGGCGCCGACCCGGGCCTCGGCGGCCTCGGCGCGGCGGATCGCGGCGGCTAGGTCTGCGCGCAGCTTCTCGCCGGCAGTGCGAGCGTCGGCCAGGGCCTTGTCGGTCTTGCGGGCCTCGGCCTGGGCGTCGGTGAGGTCGCGGCGCAGGGTCTTGAGCTGGTCGGTGAGGTCGGCGGCACGCTGCTCGGCGGCCTCGCGGCGGCCGGTCTCGGTGATGACGGCCTGGGCGCGTTCGCCAGCGGCGGCCTCGGCGCGGCCCTGGGCCTCGCGGGCGTCGGCGACCTGCCGCCACGCATCGCGCTGGACGCGCTCGGCCTCGGCCTCGGCGTCACGGGCCCGCCGCTCCGCGACCTTGCGGGCCTCCACCGCGGTGGCCGCCTCCGCGCGGGCGGCACGAGCGTCACGCAGTGCCCTGTCGCGGTCGTCCTCGGCGCTCTGGGCGCGCTGCACGGCGGCCACGGCGGCGACCTCGGCCTGCTCCACCCGGGCCACCGCCGAGCCGTCCAGGTCGCGCATCGCGTCCACCACCGTGCCCAGCTCGCCGGCGAGGGCCTGCACGGCCGGCAACACCCGCGCCGTCGCCTCCCGATACGCGGCCAGGGGCTTGTCCAGGCCAGCGGCCAGCTCCGCCTGCCGCTGCTCGGCGTACATCTGCCGGCAGGACTTCCCGCCCGGGTGGCGTCGGTCGTCATCGGGGCAGAACTCCGGCGGTCGGCCCTTGCCCGCGTAGGCCAGGGGCCGCTGGTCGTACTTGCAGGTCGGCTGCACGCCCCGAGGGCCCGCTGCCGTACTCGTCTCCGTCATGCATCCATCCTACTCCATTTCCTATTTTCGGGAAATAGTAATGATTACTCAGTTTTAGAAAATTGATACTATCTGATCTTGTTCTGCCATGATCGCAAAAATGGGCCCCTGAGATCGCCGCAGAGATGATTTCAGGGGCCGGGCCGTACTTAGGTACCGGGGGCGTTGCGGGGTTAGTGGTTCAGAGTCGGGGAAGGCCAGCGCCGGGCTGGGCAACCGCCGGCCAGTCCTGCACGTCGGTGGCCGCGATGGCGCGAGCGGCGGCGTGGTCGCCACGCGCGGCGGCGCGGGCGGCGGCTAGGGCGGCGTGGCGGCCGGTGCCGGGCCCGGCGCGCTCGGCCTGGCGGGCCTGCTCGCGGCTGTGCCACTCGGCGCGGGCGGCATCCCGGGCGGTGGCCACTGCGGCGGCCTGGTCGACGACGTCGCGCCGACACGCGGCGGCGACCTGGTCGCGGTGTGCGTCGTAGCGGCGGGCCGGGTGCGGCGGCTCAGCGTCGCCGGTCAGCGACTCGTCGAGCAGCGACCGTAGGTAGCCCAGCGGCCGGTTCGGCGCGTCGAGCAACTCCCGGCCGCCACGGCTCTGCCGGATCCAGTCGAGCAAGTCCGGCATTGTCCAGCCCGGACCGAGCCGAGACCCGAGGGTTGCCGCCACCCGGGGCGTGGGTGCCGCCTGCAACCATTTCCAAGCCCGCTGTGCGGCCCGTGCCAGGTCGTACGCCCATCCGGCCCACTGCGGAGCGGGCCGAGTCCGCCGTAACGGCGCACACGCCCTCTCGATCGGCCTAGGACGCCGTACGGATCGTGGCACTCCTTCTGCTGGTGAGCGCGAAGCGCCAATCTTCCCCCGACTCGGCCCCCCGGCGCGGAGTGAGCAATCGATGGAGGCTGAGCAAAACCCCGAGACAAACAGGAACTTAAGTACTCACCTTGAGACGCCAAGCGGGGGGGGAAGAAATTCCCGGTCTCGATCTGGGCGGCGGCGATGGACTCGACGTCGGTCAGGAGCACCTCGCGGGCCCGCTCGGCAGCCTGGCGTAGCTGGACCCGGCGGGCGAGCGCGGCGTGGTCGACCACGCCGGCGGTACGGGCGACGAGCGCATCGACGTCGTCCTGCGCGGCAGCCAGAAGCGCCAGGGCGTGCTGCAGCAGCTCGTCGAGCACCAGCAGAGCGAGGGGCACGTAGGGGGCGCGGGCGGCCGGGTCACGATGCACCGGCGCGAGGTCGAACTCGGCGCGGTCGTTGTACCGGCCCAACTCAGTGCGCTGGGCCAGGGACAGCCGGCGGCCCTGCCGGGTCCGCACCGCCCACCCGAGAGCCTCACACCGGGCCCACGCCGCGGTGACCGCGCGGGGCGTGCAGTCGGCCAGCTCCGCCGAGCGGGCGCGGCCAGGCAGGGCACGACGCCCGGAGCGGTAGTCGGCGTCGACGGCCAGCACGCCGGCGACCCTGGGCAGCATCGAGGGGCGGCCACGCCTGGACACCCGCGCCGCCGCATCCCGAGCGAGCAGGTCCGCCAGCAGCTCCACCGCACGGCCGCGACCGCCACCGGCTGCGTACGACTCCACCGTGGTCCGCAGCCGATCCACCCACGCGGCCAACTCGGCCACCCAGTCGTCGGCCCCGGCACGCTCGGCAAGAAGCACGAACCGCTGCTCGACAGCGGCGGCCTCGGCGGCTTGGTCCCGCTCGAACGCGGCGCGGGCGGCGGCCAACCACGAGTAGCCACACAGCCAGCACGTCGGCGACGGATCCGGCTCACCGCACGCCGCGCATGCCCGATCGGCGTCGTCGACGACATCCACGGCGGCGCGCAGCTCGGCCGCCGCGCGGCGGCGTTCCCGCTCCGTGCGAGCTCGCCAGCAGGACATGCACAGTGCGTCCGAACCGTCGCCGTCGCGGGGCAGGCCCTGCCGGTCCACGCCGGCGGCCGCGCACGGCGCACACGGCGTTTGGACACCGGTGGGGTAGACCGGTCGGCGGCGGGCACCCGCGGGGGCGACGAGGCGGGTCTGCCCGGTGCGGGTCGTCTCGACCAGCAGTGCCGGGCGGGCCAGGTGCACCGTGCAGCGATCACGGCCGGGGGCGGCGAGCACTGCGCGGCCGACGGTGGCGCAGACCGGGCAGTGCCCGGCTGCGGCCACCCGGTCGGCGGGCAGCGTGCTCAGGTGCGGTGCCGTCATCATCGCGGCACCGCCGCAGACCGAGCAGGCGTGCGTCCTGAGCCAAGTTCAGCGGCCGCGATTGCGGCAGCAACGCGCGAGGGGACTGGGCGTGGACAAGCGTCGCCGCGACACGCGGAAAAGGTGTCGAGAGACAAAAGTGCACCCAGCCCGGAGGTGGGTGCTATGGTGTCCTCCGAGCTTGTTGGAGCCTCAGACCCCGTCCTCGCGGCCAAACGAAACAGGGGTGTGGGGCTCTCTTGCTGTCTGCAGTTAGGGGTTGAGCGCGGGCGCTCCCTCAAGATCAAAGTCCGGATATAACCCGTGGATCTTACGGCGATCATCGCCGCCGTGGGGACACCAACACGCGCCGTCGCGGACGGTCCTATGTAGATCGCCGGCCTCATTCGGTACATATCGGGACGAGCCGGACGGCACTGCGGCGTAACGGTTTTCGGGCGTGGGCAGCGCGACGGGCGGCCCGGCGTGACGGGCCGCCCGTGCGCGACGTTGAGGCTCCTCACGCAGGCAGGTGGATGGTGTCGCAGTACAGGGCGGTGCCGTCGCCGTCGTGGACGTACAGCTCGCCGAACCGGTCGGCGGGGCCGTCGACGGCGTCGAGCAGCCGCTGCGCCTGGCGGCACGCGGCGTCGATGTCGCGGGCGGTGAAGTAGACGACGGTTTGCGGGGTGTCGACCTCGGGGTCGTTTACGACATCGAGGCGGTACTCGTCGGTGGTGCCGGTGACGTAGGTGGCGAACGGACGGTGGGTCATCGGGTCACCGCCGGGGTGTGTGGGGCGTAGCCAACGGCGTAGGGCCCGTC
The DNA here is from genome assembly GCF_900090315.1 of Micromonospora citrea. Lineage (NCBI taxonomy): Bacteria > Bacillati > Actinomycetota > Actinomycetes > Micromonosporales > Micromonosporaceae > Micromonospora > Micromonospora citrea. The sequence goes on from NZ_FMHZ01000001.1 coordinate 63,410, forward strand.
GTCGTAGGACCAGGTCCAGCGCAGTCGCCGGCTGGTGAGCCACGCGCCGGCGCGGCCGGCGAGGTCGCGGTGCCAGCGGCGGGTACGCCCGTCGCCGCCGCCGTCGGTGGTGAACGCGAGCAGGGCGTAGCCGCCGGGGGTCCCGGCGTCGGGTTCGCCGGGGTGCCGTCCGCCGGCGACGGGGAAGTGCACGCTGGCGAGGGCGCCGACGCCCTGCTCCGGCAGGGTTTGCAGCATGTGGATCCGGCCGTGGTCGACCAGGTGCCAGCGGCCGTCGAGGGGTAGACCGAGCACGGTGCGGGCTGCGGCG